>DAIRSC010000355.1:0-2477 GCA_036804585.1 Chitinophagaceae bacterium | reverse complement strand
GTGGCCAATCGACAGTTTTGAATAAAATCAAGCGTGTATGGTTCATAAGGAATCAGGGCCAAATCAGACAGCGCTTTTAATCGTTTGGATAAGGCCTGCACGCGCATTTTTTCCTCCTTTTGACTCCAGGAATAAAAGTTTTCTTCTCCATCCGGTTGACGCAAGATACTGGAATCAATGGTTACGGTTGCGTCTGTGGGTTCAGTCTCTTCGACGTCCTTTCGGCGTTTTCGGGGTTTTCGGGGTTTTTCATCGGAACTTTGATCATCACTTCTGTTCAGCCCGCTCCATTTTATCGGATCTTTACCTCTAAAAACTATTTTTCCATCATTGTGATTCACTTCTTCGTCTGAAGCATCTGCCTCTGAGGTGTCTTTCATTTCTTGTTGAGGTTGTAAAGATTTTAATTCATCAGTTGTTGCAGCAATACGATCCAAAACCTGTCGTTGCATTTGAACCAATGCTTCATTAAAGTAAGGATCACCCGGATTTTCACGCACGAGCTCTTTTAAAATTTTTTCGCCTTTAAAAATGCGGTGTTCGTTGTAAAATTTTTTTGCCTGTTCTAATTTGCGACGTTGTTTATTGTTCACTACCTTATCTACCACTTTTTGCGCATATATTTGTCCACAATTCAAACAAAGCAATAAGAAGAATAGCAGAATTGCCCGGGGTATGAAAATGATGTCCCATTGTTTTTTTCTGATGCATTTTTTACCCCCTTTGAATTTCTTGATCATATCTATTCCTCGCCTCAAAAGTGACGGTTAAAAACTAAATATAAAGAATGAAATAGTCATTTAGCTTCAAAATTCTTCGTTCTTTCAAATTTTTAACTCTCCATCGATAAATGCTTGTTTAAAATTTAGCTCCTTCTGCTATTTAAAGGCCAAAAATACAAGCGCAATCGAAATCATAGTAAATGGCAATATGAAACAGTCCGCTATCTATCGACAGGATGCTTAGCAACAAACATTTTAATCGGAAGACTAATACGGCTATGCGGACCGGTATAAAATAAAATTTACATTTTTATCGAAAGCACGTAATTATGCAATCTGATGTTGAAGCAATTTCTCGCCTCTTCTTTGCTGATTTTAATGTTCAGTGCTTGTCAATACAGGTCTGTAGACCTTATTGTGCATGGAGGAAAAATTTATACGGTTAATGAGGAATTTCAAGTGCATGATGTGATGTTAATCCGTAACGGCAAAATAATTGCCACAGGAGGAAGTCCACTCATGCAGAATGTCCAGGCCAAAGATATCCTTGATTTAAAAGGTGCCAGTGTTTATCCCGGTTTCATTGATGCGCATTGCCATTTTACCGGATATGCCATGGATTATTTTAAATTAGACCTCCATGAAAGTCGCTCTTTTATAGAAGCCGTTGATCTGATGAAAAAATTTGCTGATGAGAATCCCCGTCAATGGATTGAAGCGCGAAATTGGGACGAGCATCTTTGGACACCCCAAAGTATGCCGGACAAGAAGAGTCTAGACCTTCATTTTCCAGACCGCCCCGTAATCATGTTGCGGGTGGATGGGCATGTGGCACTTTGTAATCAAAAAGCCCTGGATTTATCCGGCATCCACAAACAATAAAAAGTTCGGGGCGGGCAATTTGAAATTAAAAATGAACAACTTACGGGATTCGTTTTCGACGCGGCAATTGCTGAGATACAAAATAAAATCCCTCCGCTGAATCATACTGAAGCACTCTTAGGGATGCAGGATTTGGAAAAAAAATGCTTTGCGTTTGGACTCACTTCGCTAACCGATTGCTGGGTAAAATCTACCGACATGAACCATCTTCAAAAAGCTTTACAAATGAAAACACTTCGTATTCATGTAACATTAATGTTGGAAATGTCCAAAGAGAACATACAAAATTGGATGCATCAGGAACCCTATCAGGATGACCAATTGCATATAGCAGGATTTAAAATTTTCTCAGATGGTGCGCTGGGATCCAGAGGTGCATGCTTACATGATCCATATCTGGATCAAGCCGATCATTTCGGGCAATTGTCTTACCCGCTGGATTCCCTGGAGCAAATGATTGCACGAATCGCGAAAAGTTCCTATCAATGTTGTGTGCATGCCATTGGGGACTCTGCTGTTTCCAGCATCTTAAAAATGTATCAGAAATATCTGCCTGCATCTAATCAACGACGATGGCGGATTGAACATGCGCAGGTGATTCGCCCCACCGACACCACTATTTTTCGCCAATGGAATATCATTCCGTCTGTTCAACCTACACATGCTATGAGCGATATGGCCTGGGCTGAAAAACGACTTGGAGCCATGCGCTTACAGAATGCTTATTTACTCAACACCCTTAAAAATCAACTGGGCTGGATGCCTTTGGGAACCGATTTCCCGGTAGAATCACCCGAACCTCTAAGAACATTTGTAGCCGCCGTATTTCTAAAAAATATTTCCGGAATTCCACAAGGCGTTTTCCAAATCATA
>DAIRSC010000354.1:0-2480 GCA_036804585.1 Chitinophagaceae bacterium | reverse complement strand
AAATTTAGAAGGACTATATCTTCCGCCTTCGAATTTCTGGAAAGGTGTTGCCGCCGTCCCGTCCATTTCCGGATTTCAGTCAGGCCCGGCCTATTTTGTAAACGTCTATGACACCTCATTCGGAGGATTTTGGAGTGGTTGGGGATACTCAGCCCTGAACGATACTACTAGCACCAGTTATGCCACCAATGAATTAGGCTGCATTGCCGGAAAAGGATTTAATCAAAGTAATATTTATGGAGTTGCTTATGTAGGTTCAAATGAAGTGGCAAATAGAATCAAACTTGCTCCGGGTTCTATACCGCTTGGTTTTTATATTACCAATACAACGATAGCCTACCGGTCTATGCAAAACGGAGACGCATTCGCTAAAAAATTTGGTGGGACTACCGGCAATGATCCCGACTTTTTTAAACTGAATTTAACTGCCTGGTATAATGGTGTTCCTAAACCAGATACCGTTGAAATTTATCTAGCTGATTTCAGAGATAGTAACAATTCCAACGATTATATCATCAAAGAATGGACCTGGGTAAACACCAGCCTTCTGGGGATGTGCGATAGTTTAACCTATACCATGTCATCTTCTGATACAGCATTTGGCTTTATCAACACCCCAACCTATTTCTGTATGGATAATTTGAGCTTTTTCGGAAACACAGTTCATCAAATGGAAGAGAACAATCAGTTATTGGCCTATCCCAATCCTTGCAGCAATCAACTCCATTTAGTAAACAATGAAGAGCAGGAAATGTCCATTCATATTTATAATATTCATGGTCAGCAATCAGCCCCCTTCATTCTCGAAAAAAATCAAACATTCAGCCTGAATACTTCAAACTGGAGCCCGGGTGTTTACTTCGTGCAAAGTTCCACTTCAAAGCAACAATCTGCTTTTAAGTTAATTAAACAATAGAAAATGCGAACTTTAAAAGTCCTGTTTTTTCTTTGCCTTTTTGCCCCGGATATATTGGCTCAATTTCATCCGCAGGCTGGCCTCATGGGTTCTCATGCTATTCACAAGGACAGTTCCATTATTCTTGCATGGGCAGATGATTGTCAAATTCTAAGAGGCTGGTTGGATATCGCCGATACCACTTTAGGGAAAACTTTACAAGGTTCAAGCACTAATGCATATGGAAAAGCAGATGGTTTTGTTGTGAGTTTAGGCGATGGCGGAGAAGCCATTTATTCATTGGCGAATCCGATTATGAATGGTCCGGGGCCCGACTTTGCCATCTTCGAAAATGGCTTCATCGACCCGATGGATTCGAATTGGTCTTATATGGAATTGGCTGAAGTATTTGTCAGCAATGATGGTTTGAATTACGTTAAGTTTCCTTCTCAATGCCTTCAGGATAGCATTACACAAATCAACGGTGTTGGTCAGTACAGCGATTGTCGTAAAGTACACAACCTCGCCGGAAAATATGTTTTAAATTACGGTACCCCATTTGACCTGGAAGAATTTATTCATCTCAGTCAAATTGATCTGTTGGATATCCGGTACATTAAAATTCGTGATGTGATTGGCAGTTTGAATCATGATGAGTGCAGCAGAGACAAAGATGGCCGTAAAATCAACGACCCCTATCCAACGCCATACCCTAGTGGAGGATTTGATTTGGATGCACTTGGATTGATTCACTTAAAATATCCAATTTCGCTTGGGGGACAACTATCAAATCAGGACACCACCATCTATCCGTATCCCGGATCAGATTATTTTTCTTTAAAGTCGAAGCAGCCATGTATTCGTTTATCCATTTTTAATCTTCAGGGAAATTGTATAGCAGCCATCCATCAACCTCAATTCCCAATTGCTTGCGGGCATTTACAGCCTGGTGTATATGGCATAATGATGCAGTTTGAAGATTCAAGTTCGCATTACTTCACATGGGTCAAACAGTAAAATATTTTATCGGGGGGCTACTGGTCTTGATGCTTTCTTGTGTGAAGGACATGCCGAATCCACCGAATGGTGAAGTTCCACAAAAAAACGCAAAAGGCCTTTATATTCTGAATGAAGGAGCCTTTGGAAATAATAATGCAGAATTGAGTTTTTATAATTTCCAAAATGCAAAAACGTATCAGGACCTCTACAAAACAAACAATGGAAAAAATCTTGGGGATGTTGCCCAAGGGTTTTTGTGGCATGCTGATGAAATGTGGATTAGCATCAATAATTCAGGTAGAGTGGTTATTTTAGATACCGGCACATTGGTTGAAAAAAAGCAAATCAGCCTCTCCTATCCCCGGCAAATGCTTGAAGTTCATCCCGGAAAAATATATATCGGGCGCTTATACAGTCAACAGATTCAAGTCATTGATCCGATCAAATATGAACAGATATCAAGCATCTCTTTACCTTTCAAGAACCCTGAACAAATGATTCAGCATCAGGGACAAATTTGGGTGAGTATGTGGGATACCGCCTGCTCTGTTTTAGCGGTGATTGATACTGCCAATAATCAGGTCTC
>DAIRSC010000353.1:0-2483 GCA_036804585.1 Chitinophagaceae bacterium | reverse complement strand
ATAACAAAAGTTCGGTCTACTTCATTTTCGCCACCAATCATATCTATCCATTCTTGTTCAGTTTCACGAAAAAGATTGATACGTCCACTCATGACTGCCGAGGATGGGAAAAAGGAGCCATAAGCTTTGTACACATTTTTTTTCAGAAAAAAAACGATGGCAGTAATGATTGCTACAATGATCGCAAAGCCTAAAATGTATTTTTTCCATTTTAGGCCGGTTTTTATCACATCAAATAAGTCGAATCGAAATCCTTTGTGTTCCATAGATCGGAATTAAGTGGGCAAATATAATCTCTAAAAGCAGCTTATAACGGTGATTCAGGAACTAAATTGTGATATGGAGCCCTGAAATAATTTTTTCGTCCAAAGTCCGCAAGCAAATGCCAACCCGATGCATAATGGCAGATTCATCAGCATGGCAGGAATGAATGCTATTTTGAAATATTGAAATAAGGCATTGAAGCCAATCATGAGCGCAAAGAAGATAACAAAACGGAAGATTAAATCAGGTCGTATTTTTAAGGCAAGACGATATCTGGAGAAGTGAATATATACCAAGCCGATGATCCATTGTACCAGCCAGGCCGATACAGCAGCCCCGGCAGCATGCCATTGCTGAATCATGAACCAGTTCAGTATAATGGATAAAATAGACCCGCCCAATGCAATCCGAATCAACAAACGCATATCCCCATTGGCCGTTAATAGTGTAGAATAGATATTCATGATGCTCATAGCCGGGAAGCTTAGCAAAACAATGCGATATATATGGGTCAGATAAGGGCTCTCATCTTCATAAAGTAACTGCATGGTTGGTTGAGCAAACACATATCCGAAAGCAACAAGCCCCAGGCTGATGGTCATGAGGATATGTACAGCAGTTAACAAAATTGGCTGTATCGATTCGTTTTTTCCAATCAGTCGGGCAAACATGGGCAGCAGCATTCCTGCGAATAGAAAACCCAACATATTCAGGACTTCCAGCAGTCGAAAAGCTTCGGCATAGAGTCCATTTTCCGCAGCACCTTCCATGCGTTCCAGCATTAATGAGCCGCTGCGCAAATAAATGCCCATGAGCAAAATCAAAAAAGCATAGGGCAAACTATTGAGGCACATGGTTCGCATTTGCTGAAATCGAAATCTGCTCAATTCAAGGCGGGTATATCTTTTATGGATGATGAAATAAGCGACACTTGCGGCAAGTCCGGTAGAGAAGATCTGGGCATAAATGAACCACTCAATCCGGAAGTTCAAGCGGGGGCCACCATATAATAACCAGCAGCAAATTAAAATCATGAGAACTTTATCAAAAACGGATAAAAAACTATCGGCTTTAAAATCGTGATGTGCAGAGATATTGCTGCGGAGGTACAATAAAAGAGAGGATAAAATTTGGAGGACAGATAGGAGAAATAAAATGTACAAATCTGACTTTTGGTATTGTAAAATCCAGCCTGCGAGTAACAAAATAAGCATGAATACGGGAGCCAGGATGAGTTTGGCAACGAGTAAATTTGGAAGGGCCTGGTCGATGTCTCCTTGGTTGGATGCAATGCGTTTGTTGTTGTAATTGGTAATGCCCATATCCAGCAAAATGCTAAAAATGAGACTCAGATTCATCAACGCGTTATAAAGGCCATAGGTTTCGTGACCTGTTAAAAGCTGTACATTTCTGTCGATGAGTAAAATCCAAACCGGTTTAACCAATACATTCAGGAGAATGAGCAGGAGTATATTTGATATGAAACTTTTTCCGGCCATTGATTATTTGAATGTCCTGTTTCAATTGAATGGTAATGATGAAAGCAGGACTTCCTGAAAAACTGAAACGCCCTTGCGGGCGTCTCAGATGTTGAACTAAAACATTTTATTATGAAAACAGGGTAAAGATAAGTGGCATTTCGAATCCAGCAAAAAAAAATTTCTAAAAATGATATGGGAATTGCATGGAGGAATGATACAGAAAGCAGGACTTCCTGAAAAACTGAAACGCCCTTGCGGGCGTCTCAGATGTTGAACTAAAACATTTTATTATGAAAACGGTACAAAGGTACATTCCTCAATTTTTTAAGCAAATTTATTGCCTACTTTTTTTGATTCAATTTTTTCCACAGGCGCTGTCGATTAATGCACAGCTATCAAATTTTTAGATTTTTGGCATGCGCTCATCTGTAAGGGTATCCGGTAATCTTCAGTTCGTTTCACCCATTGAAGGTTCGATTATTAATGGATAATGCCGTTAATTTGAAAACGAAGTTTGTAACTGGCTGTTGTTCATGAAGCGAGATAATGAGAATTGATTGTCCATCACCACAAATCCATTGTTCATTATTAATCTGATATTCCAGGGTGGGAATACCATAGTAATAATCTTGCAGAGAGAAGCCCCATACGGAAGTTTTTTCCCTGATGTATAATTCTCATTTAATCCAAAATTATATTGGGCTTGCTGATTATCTAATAGGCGCTTCAAATTCAAGG
>DAIRSC010000352.1:0-2486 GCA_036804585.1 Chitinophagaceae bacterium | reverse complement strand
AATTTCTAGTTCAGCATTAGCTTCTAATATTGCAGATTCGATAATAAATTCCTCAACCGTCTGGTTTTGAGATTCAGCTGCCGATTTAATCTGTTCATAATCAGAGGCATAAATCACAACTAAAAAATTTAAAAAGCCATGAACATTTTTGACAAATGATTTTTGCAATGGTCCTAGTCTGTATATTTACAATCCTAACAGCGAATACTTGAATTTTATTATATCCTATCCTTGGTGGTTTATACTAATCTGCCTCTCGGCAGGAGTGATTGTTTCATGGTTATTGTATCGGAACAAAAAACAACCGTTTAGTCAACAAAAAATATTTTGGTTACTGGCAGGCTTGAGGGCCTTGATTTTTTCAGGTTTATGTTTTTTACTGTTAGCACCCCTCATTCGATTCAGAAAAAATACCGAAATTAAACCAACGGTTGTCGTCATGCTTGACCGGTCCTCTTCCATGAAGCATGGTTTTCGTAAGACGGATAGCGTAAAATTCCGCAAGGATCTGAATGATTTAATCAACGATTTATCGAGAGATTACTTAGTAAAAACTTATTCATTCGGCAATGAACTTTTGGATGGATTACGTTTTGATTATCAGGATAAGCAGACCGATTTGTCAGGCCCTATTGAAACCGTACTAAGTGCGCACGAAAATGAGAACTTAGGAGCCATTGTGCTTATATCCGATGGAATTTTCAATAAAGGTATTTCACCTATGTCTGTTCAGTTTCCGGCCAAAGGGAGCATTTACACCGTTGGAATTGGAGACACCAGTATCCAAAAAGACGCATTGGTTTCGAGAGTTTTCGCCAACAAGCTGGTATACCTGGGCGATCGTTTTGCGATTCGCAGTGATATTGCTGTTTACGGGGCTAAAGGTAGTCAGGTTCAGGTGAACATTAAATCACAAAATGGTTCTGTGATTGGCAATCAGACGGTGAATGTGAACAGCGAGCGATTTACACAGTCAATCGAGACCATTGTTGATGCCAAACAAGCTGGCATTTTTGCTTACACCATTTCAGTCAATCAATTAGACGGAGAACAAAACACGGCCAATAATAGTCAACAGGTTTTTATTGAAGTTTTAGACAACAAAGAGTCGATTTTAATTGTGGGGAATGCCCCTCACCCCGATTTATATGCCCTGCGCGAAGCCTTGACAAAGAATAAGAATTATCAGGTTACTTTGGAGTTAGCGACTACGGCCAAAGACAACTTCGGTAAATACAATCTTATCATTCTGCACAATCTACCTTCTGTTGGCTTTAATGCAGGAAACTTGATTCAGCAAGCCAAAAATGCAGGGGTTTCGCTTTGGTTTATTACCGGATCACAAACTGCAATTCCTTTATTCAATCAGAATCAGGATGCCTTGCAAATCACAGCACGTGGCGGCATGAACGATGCACAAGGCATCTTAAACAAAGATTTTGTTTTTTTTAATCCGGGAAATGCGTCAGGGCTTCAAAATTTACCCCCTTTATCCATTCCTTTTGCAGATTTTAAACCCGGACCAAACACCCAAATTTTATTATCACAAAAACTAGGTTCGCTCAATACTACTTATCCACTTTGGGTACTCCAAAGTGGTCAGCCGCAGCGCATTGGAGTCACTTGTGGTGAAGGTCTCTGGCGTTGGCGTTTATATGAATACCAACAGAGTTCAAAACACGATATTGTGGATGGACTCATCACCAAAACTACACAGTTCCTTTCAGTCAAACAGGATAAACGTCCATTTCGTACAATACTCCCTAAAACGGTCTTTTCTGAAAATGAAAATGTTGTAGTGGATGCTGAACTATATAATGCCAATTATGAATTAGTAAATGAAGCAAATGTTCAATTGACTATCAATAACGAACAAAATCAAAAACAAAACCTTGAAATGAACAAAGCGGGTAATTCCTATAATTATAATCTTGGAAATCTCTCCGCAGGAAATTATAACTATACCGCAGCCGCACTCTGGAATGGCAAAACCTATTCAAGCGCCGGCAGTTTTAAGGTTTATGCACAAAATCTTGAAGACTTGAATACCACTGCCGATTTAGGTACACTTAACCAAATAGCACAAACACATGGGGGAAGTTTTGTGTTTGCAGAGGCCTTAAATACCTTGAAAGATAAAATCAGGAAAGACCCAGAAATGAAAAATTTAATTCGCACGGAAGTACAAACAGATCCTTTAATCAATTGGAAATGGTTATTTGGGTTATTCATGGTACTGCTTGGCGTAGAGTGGTTTATCCGAAAACGAAGTGGACAGTATTAATGTTATTTCAAAAATTTCCTGATCGATTCAATGTTCTGGATCAGTAACCATTTTGCATTATTTGCTGAGTGCACATTTACGCTTCAAAAAAACATCCATGGTCCATACAAGGACGAGACCATTGCAAAAGTCATTTGGCAAAAAAGATCAAGGCTTTTTGAACTTTTAAGTAGGGCTTGCTGATTATCTCATAGGCGCTTCA
>DAIRSC010000351.1:0-2496 GCA_036804585.1 Chitinophagaceae bacterium | reverse complement strand
TTTGATTTTCTTGCAATTCAATATGCCCAAACCCATTCAGACTCGGACCTGGATTATTTGCAAGTGCTTATTCCGGTAAAGGTGGTTCAAAAGGTTATTCAAAAACCAGGCTTTTTGGTGAATTTTCATCAGGTTTTAGAGGATTGATTTTAAGGGTCGCAGATGAATCAAAAACAATGAATGGTATAGCCATTGGATTAGGCCTTTGGTGTGGCCTATTTTCCTGCACAGAACATTGGCATAGCATGAATACCCCGTTATGTTTTTAATACAAGTATTGGTTCAGCTCAAGCGCGAACAGCTTTGTCCTTAAGCTTTGGAACGAATATACATTTAGGGGTTGCTGATTAACGTGAAAATAGCTGATATCAACCGCTAACATTAAAATCTCTTAAGGCATCATTCAAACTGGTCTTTAAATCTGTTGATTCTTTACGCTGACCAATAATTAAAGCGCAACCTACCTGATATTCACCGGCAGGGAATTTTTTGGTATAACTACCCGGAATAACCACACTTCGAGCCGGAACCCGACCTTTGTATTCAATTGGTATATCGCCACTGACATCGATGATTTTGGTACTTTGTGTCAACACAACATTGGCTCCCAGCACAGCTTCACGTTCAACCCGAACACCTTCAACGACAATACAACGAGATCCAACAAAACATCCGTCCTCAATGATAACCGGACTGGCCTGTAAAGGTTCTAAAACCCCACCAATACCAACTCCACCACTTAGATGGACATTCTTTCCTATCTGTGCACAACTTCCAACAGTGGCCCAGGTATCCACCATGGTTCCTTCATCGACAAAAGCCCCAATATTCACATAGCTGGGCATGAGCACGACATTCCGGGCTAAATAGGAACCATATCGCGCTACAGCATGAGGAACAGCCCTTACACCTTGGGAAACATAATCAGATTTCAGGGCCATTTTATCGTAAAATTCAAAAGGAGGCAAAGAGAAAGTTTTCATTTCCTGAATGGCGAAATACATTAAAATGGCTTGCTTGACCCATTCATTCACTATCCAGCTTTTCTCCGAAGGTTGAGCTACCCTCAATCGCCCTTTATCCACCTCTTCGATTACCATTCGAACCGCATTGGCGTACATTTCATTCTTCAGCAAATTTCTGTCTATCCAGGCTGCATCTATTAATTTTTGTAATTCCATTTTTTATGGTTCTTTTAAAACCACAAAACTAAATCTTTCATTGAATAACTGGGTCAATCAATTCATTGGAATCAAAGAAGCCTCAAAATTTTTTAAAAATATTCAGCAGCCTCTATTTAACAAAGAAACTTGTTACCCAATAGGTAAAAGCTGCAAGTATAGCCGAAATCGGGATCGTTAATATCCAAGCCCATAATAAATTAACCGTAACTCCCCATCTTACAGCACTCAGACGTTTGGTGGCTCCTACCCCGATAATTGCACCGGTAATAGTATGCGTGGTTGAAACCGGAATACCCATTTGTTCGGTCAGGAAAAGTGTTCCAGCACCGGCTGTTTCAGCACAAACTCCTTCCAATGGAGTTACTTTGGTAATTTTGGTTCCCATTGTTTTTACAATTTTCCATCCACCGCTTAAGGTACCTAAACCAATGGCCAAATAACAAGCCAAAGGAACCCATTCAGGCATTGATTTGATATCCGAAATATCACCATTGGCCATCAGCGCTGCTGCGATAATACCCATTACTTTTTGTGCATCATTGCCACCATGACCTACTGAGAAAGCCGCAGAAGATAATAACTGTAATTTTTTGAACATATTACCCGTTCGAGCCGCACTGGGTTGTCGCATTTTTTCATTGTAAATGAAGGCAATGATAAAGAGAAATAAGATAGCCATCATACAGATTCTGATTACCAGATTATCTGCCTTGGCAATTTCTTTTTTCAAATCAGACTTCACATTTACCTTGATACTTTCTTTGAATTTTTGCACTTTATCAACGCCCAATGGATAGTTCATTTCCATAAGTTTTGCGGCCATTTGTGCAGATAAAGTATCAAAACCTATTTCGTGCAATTTCTTCGTCATAGGTTTTAAAGAATCCATGGCACTTTGTGCTGCTTCATAGGCCAGCAATGTATTAGGCCCTTTATCTTTTATTGCCTTCTTTCGATCCAATTCCAGATATAGTGCAATTTTATCCTGAAGTTTTGAAATTTCAATCGGTTTAATATCGGCTACTTCTAGAATGTGTTCAGCTACAGATTCTGAGCCCTTTACTTCATAATCGGAAAAGAATGGCTTAGAGAGTTCAACATTTTTTTTTGAAACCGCCAGTTTATCAGATTGATCTTTTAGTTTCTTTTCAAGTTCGGCCATTTTCTGCATTCGACCTTCGGCTTTATCCGAAGACTTCAGTTGGTCCAATTCAACCGTAAGTTTTTCGATTTCATGTGAGTACTTATCTATTTTGAAATACTTTGAAATATTTTCAGCAATTTTAGATGTTTCGAAGTGCTGAAAGGAAAA
>DAIRSC010000350.1:0-2498 GCA_036804585.1 Chitinophagaceae bacterium | reverse complement strand
GGGGCCAATTGGGACCTTCACAAAAAATGGTCTGTGTATGGCTTTTACCGCATGGATTTGGAGGATAACCTGCAATCATTCAGAAGAAGTAATATCCAAATTGGCGCAAATTGGCAAACCCTTAAGTGGCTGGAATTGGGATTGGATTATCGCTATGTGACTTCTTATAGTAAGGATTTTCATCGATATAGAATTCGAATAAACTTAGGGAAAAAACTCAATGATCGTTGGAGTTTGTCGCTGCGCAATATGATTCAGCATGATATTCATGTTTTTCCATCTATAATTAATATTATAAACTTATGGTAAAAACCTCAATATAGTTTGTTGTTGGTCACTGCGAATATGTATCCCGATGTATATCCTTTTTTAAATAAAGAGTATCTCCAAAGCTATTCACCCGAATGGATGTTGAGTAATCGCTTAAATGCAAAGTATCGGTATAATACGAAATGGAGTGCCAATGCCTATGCCGAATTGTTTTCGAAATTAGAGCGAAGCAAAAACGACATTGAACGGATGCGGCTGGGTGTTGGCATTCATTACCTGTATAAACGCCGGCATGGTTTTGAATTAGGGTATTTTATACAACCTTACTTGGACGGTTCTGTAAAAAAAGCAACCCAGGTTTTCGGAATCGATTATACCTTTGAGATTGTCAAGAAGAAGAAAAAAAAGAAGAAATCCACCCAAAGTTCGTGAAGTCAAAATCTTTCCCTCCAGCCAAAACCATACAATCCTGGTTTAGTCAACTCAATCGCCTGAAAGTATTTGTGGTGGGTGATGTCATGCTCGACAATTACTGGTATGGAGCTTCAGACCGTATATCGCCGGAGGCACCTGTTCCTATTGTCCAAATTACGAAGAAAGAAAGTCGATTGGGCGGAGCTGCCAATGTTGCTGTGAATTGCAAAGCCATGGGTGCTGATGTATTTTTAATGAGCGTGTGTGGTGCAGATGCAGACGCTAAGACCCTTTTACGACTCTGTGAATCATTTAATATTCATACTTCGGGTATTGTACAAAGTAAAAAACGTAAAACCACGACCAAAACCCGGATTATAGCACGTCATCAACAAACATTGCGATTGGATGAAGAAGAAAGCAGTTATCTCCAAACCAATGATGAACATCATTTTATTGATGTTTGTTTAAGAGCCATACAAATCGAGGCTCCGGATATTTTAATCTTTGAAGATTATAACAAAGGATTATTAACGCCCCTGGTAATAGAAAAAATCATCGGGCATTGTAAAACGGTGGGTGTATTTATAGCGGTGGATCCCAAGTTTGATTCATTTTTCAGTTATGTGGGCTGCGATTTGTTTAAACCGAATCTCAAAGAAATTCAAGAGGCTTTGGGCACCCGCATCGAAATTAATTTAAAGCATCTCAAACAATGCCATGAGGCTTTACACCAACGACTGAAAAATGAGGTGAGTTTTGTTACCCTCTCTGAACATGGAGTATTTGTGCAACGTGAAAAGGAAGCATTTCTGATTCCTGCGCATCCCCGAAGCATCGCGGATGTTTCCGGTGCAGGAGATACGGTTATCAGCGTCATGTCCTTAATATATTTTATCAGTCGGGATATTTCTATTTCTGCTTCCATCGCCAATTTGGCAGGTGGTTTGGTTTGCGAGCAACCGGGTGTTGTTTCGATCAATAAAAAATCACTGCTTGCAGAATGTTTGAGCCAGCATTGAAGTAATCTATTACAACTAAACCAAAAATGCAGGGCGACCGGAAAATGAGGTATTCAAATCGATGCGAAAAATTCTCTATTGAGGCCCGGCCAATTGGGTGGCTTGGAAATACATAAAGGCAGAAGCATTTACATACTTCTGAACATGCTGAAAATCAGCGTTGCTACTCAAAAGAGTATCATTATAGGACTCTAATATTGCAAAATTCACTTCATCATTCTTTTTGACGGTCATACAAACTACCAAAGAATAAACCATAATCAAAAACGTAAATAAGTTAAGCTTGTTCATCATAATAGGTTTAAACCGATTTCTTAACACAAAATTAATCCCAGAAAGCAGTAAATGCAAATGGAATAACCACATATTAAGAAATCTCTGAATCTATATTGGGCTTGCTGATTATCTCAGAAGCGCTTCAAATTCAATGAAACGCTTCAAGGGGTAGCGGGACAACCCTTTACAATGACGCTGAATTTGAAAATTTAAGGGAGAAGTGAAAATCAGAGAAAATCTGCAAGCTTATTGAAGTGATTTGACAAATTGCCGTGCATTTAAAAAAAGCGAAATTCACCCCTGAATGTATTGATATCAAATACTTTCACGTCAAACAGCAGCCACTATTTTAGTTGGGTTTTCAGACTAATTTCAATCATATCACCTCCAAATACCTTATATTTAAATTTTCAATCCTCAATTTGTCCATTTTCAGTTATTTTTCCATTTGTTTTTAATAAATTTGACCATTCTAATTTCATTCTAATTGAACCTTTAATGCTTTTTCCACAGTTT
>DAIRSC010000349.1:0-2503 GCA_036804585.1 Chitinophagaceae bacterium | reverse complement strand
TCATGTACTGGAATCAACTATTTTCACGTTAATCAGCAGACCCTAAGTATTGAGTGATCTTGTTGATCATGATATCGTTAAAAATTCAAAGTAACGTAGAAATTTCAAGCCAAATGACTTAGCCAATTATTTTTGATTGTTTTGCAACGGTCTCGAATTACAAATTGTATAACAGCACATGTATAGGTTTTTTAGGAGGTATTGTTTTTATTTACATCCTGAATCCCATGCCAAAGTTTCATGAAGATTTGGAAGTATCTTTTACAACAGTCTCACCCTTAATAAATAAAAATGCGTATTGTATCTTATAATTTGAATGGTATTCGTTCGGCTTTAAATAAAGGACTCCTTGAATGGATTCAACAAGACCATGCCGATATCTATTGTTTTCAGGAATTGAAAGCTTCTTTGGCTGATATCCCAACCACATTATTTGAAGATCTTGGTTATCAATGTTATTGGTTTCCTGCTCAGAAAAAAGGATATAGTGGTGTAGGGGTCATTAGCAAGATAAAACCTGAAGAAGTGATTCTGGGATGTGGATTGGAACAAGCAGACTATGAAGGCCGTGTCATTCAAATCAAGTTTGCCCACCTTCACTTAATCAATACATACTTCCCGAGTGGCAGTAGTGGCGAAGACCGACAAGCTTATAAAATGGAATTTCTGGAATCCTATTTGCATTTTTTAAAGGAACAACTAAAACGGTATCCAAAACTGATACTATCGGGCGACTATAATATTTGTCATCGTGAAATTGATATCCATGATCCGAAAGGGAACAAAAATTCCAGTGGATTTTTACCGGAAGAAAGGGCTTGGATGGATCAGTTTTTTGAATGCGGTATGGTAGATGCTTTCCGCGTTTTTAATCAAGAAGCACATCAATATAGCTGGTGGAGTTTTAGAGCCAATGCAAGGGCTAATAACAAGGGATGGAGAATCGATTATATCAATGTATCAGAGGCTTTAAAAAAGCAACTTCAATTTGCCGATATACACCCCGATGCCAAACACTCCGATCACTGTCCTATTAGCATAGCACTTAAATAATTCCGATGATTATCTATAACGTAACCATTAAAATTTTTCCGAATATTGAAGCGGACTGGTTAAACTGGATGCAGCGCGAACACATTCCTGAAGTGTTGGCTACCGGCTACTTTGATCGTGCTGTTTTTACCCGATTATTAGAACCGTACGATGAAGAAGGGTTGACTTTTAGTGTACAATATTATACAAGCACCCACCATCGATACAAACAATATATTGATGAAGACGCACCCAAACTCAGGCAAAAGGGATTTGATCGCTTTGGTGACCAATTTATTGCATTTCGAAGTTTAATGGAAACAATTGATTAGCTGAAATGCACAATAGATCGGGCTTTAGATATAATCAAATGTGAATAATTTGTGCAAATCCTTTAATGGCGGGCGTTTCAGCCGAAAAAAAATTTTGCTGTGTGTTAAAACGTAGTACTTTAGCGCATCTAAACAAATTTCATCACCCTTAAATTTCTAAAAAGAATGAACAAAGCGGATTTAATCGAAGCAATGGCCAAAGCAGCTGATTGCACAAAAACACAAGCCGGTGCAGCATTGGATGCTTTCACTGATTCAGTAACTGCTACCTTGAAAAAAGGTAACAAAGTAACATTGGTAGGTTTCGGAACATTCTCTGTTTCTAAGCGTGCTGCCCGTGTAGGTCGTAATCCTCAAACTGGTAAAGAAATCAAAATCGCAGCGAAAAAAGTTGCGAAATTCAAAGCAGGTAAAGAACTGAGCACGAAAGTTGCTAAGTAATTTTATCAGCTCACTGATTTTAAAATCCGCCGTGTGCGGATTTTTTTTGTGTTCGTCATGTTTCGGAAAACGATCCGGTTATCGCACGGAGATCATACCGTTGCTATCGACATCCCATTTATTTTGCACCGAAATACCCGAGTCTATTTTTGAAATTTATAAACTAAAAATTTGCAGTAGCCATGCATGTAGCTGCTGTAAACAAAGCCTGTAAAGAATTTACTCGGTAACCCTGAATTATGCCAATGTGAAATGATAGATAGACCAATTCCTATCTCGTTTTCAGGACGAGAGCAAATATCGATATGATAGCTGTTTAGATTAAGAACATTGGTCCATTACAAATACCACTTCGGTATTAGAAAATCATACTGAAGCTAAAGAGTCGAAGTATTTGATTTTCTTTTTCGTTTTGCCATTGCTTGTGTCCAACTACAAAATTTGGGATAAATTGTATAACACTGCATGCAGGTTACAAATAACCCTGAAAGGAATCAATTAAAAAATCCTTTTTCATGAAAAAAAATATTGGGCTACCCTATTAGCAAGGATCCTTATGCTTGGGGCCTACAAAAATCAAGCCACTCACGAATCCAGTTTCGAAGAATCTTCACCCGTTGTTGGTGCCGCATCTTTCACAAAGAATGCCTCATACAGGCAAATCAATAAACCGGATCCATAAGAAAAACTTGTAGAAA
>DAIRSC010000348.1:0-2515 GCA_036804585.1 Chitinophagaceae bacterium | reverse complement strand
ATTCCAATCGGCCATAACATCTTCTTCTGTAGCACCCATTACAAAGGTTCCACCCTGCACAAATACCAGACCGGGACCGGCTTTTATGTCTTTGGGTTTAACCATACTAAAACCACCCTGATTTTTATCGTTGTAGTTCCAGCCGGTTGCTGAACTTTTCTCCATTTTTTTTCCAAATGGTTTACCATCCTTGCATGCGTACAGGGCAGAAAGGCTACCTAATACCAGAAAATATTTGATCAATTTCATAGAAACGAACCTGTTATATTTTATGTATAAAACGTAAAATCGTATGGATTATTATCCATTTTAAGCAGCGAAAATACGTTTTCAACCTCAAATCTATAATGAATCAACCCTTTTTAAGTTCATTTTATTAGTAACACCTGTTGAAAATAACAGTTATATCTATTCAACAGTTACACTTTTGGCCAAATTTCGTGGTCTGTCAACATCCAAACCTTTTGCGATTCCGACATAATAACTCAGGAGCTGCATAGGAATAACTGTTAAAATCGGACCAAGTGCTTCTGGAGCATCCGGAACGAAAATAACATCATCAGCCATTGAAGTTATGAGGGTATCGCCTTGACTAACAATACAGATTATTTTTCCTTTTCTGGCTTTTATTTCCTGAGCATTTGAAACTATTTTTTCATAGAATCGATCTTTGGTTGCAATAAAAACTACCGGAAGGGTCTCATCAACCAATGCAATTGGACCATGTTTCATTTCAGCTGCCGGATAACCTTCTGCGTGTATATATGAAATCTCTTTCATTTTTAGGGCTCCTTCTAATGCAATCGGAAAATTGTATCCCCTTCCCAGGTATAAAAAGTCTGAGGAATGGCTGTATTTTTCGGCAATTTGTTTTATCCGCGAAGTATCCTTCAATATTTCTGCAACCTTTTCCGGGATATGGTGCAACTCTTGTAAAAGGAGCAAAAATGATTCATTATCAATTGTTTTTCTGGCTTTAGCCACTTGTAAGGTCAGCATAATCAATACAGTCAGCTGACCGGTAAATGCTTTTGTACTTGCCACGCCTATCTCAGGACCGCTGTGTGTGTAAGCACCTGCGTGGCTAAGGCGGGAAATAGAACTTCCTACAGCATTAACCACCCCGAAAATAATAGCCCCCTTTTCTTTGGCATTTTCCAGGGCAACGAGTGTATCGGCTGTTTCGCCACTTTGCGATATTGCAATGATAACATCTCCTGGATTTATTACCGGATTTCTATACCTGAATTCACTGGCATACTCCACCTCAACAGGTATCCGGCAATACTCTTCAATAAGGTATTCTGCAACCAGGCCGGCATGCCAACTTGTTCCACATGCCACAATGATAATTCTTGGTGCATCCACAAGATGGTGTAAAATAGTGTCAACTCCACTCATGGTAATACAACCATCCATGGGATGTAATCGCCCTCTGAGGCAATCGAATATACTGCCCGGTTGTTCAAATATCTCCTTGAGCATGAAATGCTCATATCCGCCTTTTTCAATCGCCGCCAGCTCCATATCCAACCTTGTAATGAATGGCGTTTCGCGCTCATTGCCCAGGTTTTTCAACACTAATTCATCACGTTTGACTATGGCAATCTGATAGTCGTTTACATAAACAACCTCCTTTGTATATTCTATAATTGGTGTTGCATCGCTAGCCAGGAAATGCTCACTTTTACCAATCCCGATAACAAGCGGAGAGCCTTTTCTCGCTGCCAGAATCGTATCGGGATCATTCCTGTCCAGAATCAAAATACAATAAGCTCCAACAACCCTTCGCAAGGCAATCATTAAAGCTTCTTGAAGGGTGCATTCATTATTGTTACGAATATCCTCAATGAAATTGAGCAGCACTTCCGTATCGGTATCACTGTTGAACGTATAGCCCTTATTGCTGAGTTCTTCTTTTATTTGGGCATAATTCTCTATTATACCATTATGAATCATGGCTAATCCGCCCCCTGCTGATTGATGGGGGTGGGCATTTCGATCACTTGGTTCGCCGTGGGTGGCCCATCGTGTATGACCTATGCCAACGGTGCCTTCCAATTGTTTTCCGATGACGAAATCTTCCAGTGCCGAAACCTTACCTTTCTTTTTATATACATTAAGGTCACGATTGTTTAATAAGGCAACCCCGGAACTGTCATAACCGCGGTATTCGAGTCTCTTTAAACCTTTTAATAAAACAGGAAAAGCCTTTCTGTGGCCAACGTATCCAACAATTCCGCACATGTGCCAATGTCTTTAAACAGGGTGCAAGATATTTAATTATAAACGTGTTCAGAGATTAAAAAGATTTTAAAAAAATCCAGTCATAATTTTTGTTGGGAAATCTGATTTTGTTTAATGAAAATGTTTAATGTCAAGGATCAACTTTATTTACCCATGGCTAAAATGCAAAGTACTACAAGAAATTAAACCACAGGAAGCCTTTTCAGGGTGTACAAAAAATGAATCCATTAATTTGCTTTTGTGATTGTAATATTGCTAAGTATGCTTA
>DAIRSC010000347.1:0-2524 GCA_036804585.1 Chitinophagaceae bacterium | reverse complement strand
ACTCCATCATGTACTGGAATCAACTATTTTCACGTTAATCAGCAAGCCCTAAGTATTGAGTTATCTTGTTGATCATGATATCGTTAAAAGTTCAAAGTAATACAGAAATTTGAAGCCAAATGATTTAGCCAATTATTTTGATCGTTACGCAACGGTCTCATAAAGGTAGTTATTCATCAAATGTGTCTTACACTTTGAAATGTTAGAAAAAAAGGATTCCCCTGAAGCTTTGATTTTTTTTTGAATCATTACTCGTCCTAATTTGAATACAATTTGTTGCGTTTCAATCCCCATTTATGCAACAAATGATTTATAGACACCCTGAGT
Source organism: Chitinophagaceae bacterium (assembly GCA_036804585.1). GTDB lineage: Bacteria > Bacteroidota > Bacteroidia > Chitinophagales > Chitinophagaceae > OLB11. The sequence continues at coordinate 2,197 of DAIRSC010000347.1, read as the reverse complement.
ACGCCCAATCCGTACTTCATACTGCGGCTGAAATTTATGCTCGAGGCTTCCTCGAAATATTTTGTCGGGCAAGTGATTTCTGCGATTTCATAGCCTTTCATAAAAATTTGAGAGAGCATTTCATTGTCGAATACAAAATCATCATTATTTACACGATAATTAATATTGCGCAGTACCTCCCCCGAAAAGGCACGATATCCTGTATGGTATTCGCTGAGTTTTTGGCCAATCAGAATATTTTCGGTCAGCGTCAGAAATCGGTTAAAAATATATTTGTACATCGGCATCCCCCCGTTCAGCGCGCCTTTTCCAAGAATACGTGAACCCAGAACAACCGGATAAAGTCCACTTGCAATCAAATGGCACATGGACGGAATGAGTTTTGGGGTATATTGATAGTCGGGATGCAACATGACGACAATATCAGCGCCCAGTTCCAGTGCTTTAGTATAGCAACTCTTCTGATTGCCGCCATAACCTTTGTTGACATCATGAACAACGATATGACGAATGCCTAATCTTTTTCCAACTTCGACAGTATCATCTTTACTTTTATCATCCACCAACACCACATCATCCACAATATCAAATGGAATTTCTGCATAAGTTCGTTCAAGCGTCTTTCCCGCATTATATGCAGGTAGTACGACCACAATTTTTTGGTTATTCAGCATAGCACTTAGGTTAATTCAAACACCGGATTTCCGGTATTGACCAGATTTGATTTGGCATGTACAAGAATCACACCTTTTTCGTTGTAAATATAACATTCTGTATTGGAAATTCTTTTTCCAGCTCTCAACACTTTGCCCGTGGCTTTGATCTGACTCCCTAACGGTGCACTATATAAATAGTCGATCATCAGGTTTACAGTAGCATAATAGGTTTCCATGCCCAGACTATAAAATGCCAAACCACAAATTTCATCGCAAATCATGGCCGACATACCTCCATGCAAATTCCCAACCGGGTTGGTCATATCTTCTTTAATGGCCAGACTTACTTCAACATAACCCGGCTCAACTAAATCGAGTTTATAATGAAGCCACTTACCGGCTTTTGATTTTGTTTCCGTCATGTACTGCCCCTCTAATAGTTTCAGTCTATAATATATATCGTTTTGCATAGATAATTGAAGGAGTAAAATTAGTACAATCGGGTTAGACCCTTTACATTTACAATCATAAATTTTAAACATGACGCTTACTCAAATCGAATACATTGTAGCAGTAGAACGAAATGGTAGCTTTGTTACCGCTGCTGAAAAATGTTTTGTTACCCAACCTACCTTAAGTATGCAAATACAAAAACTGGAAGAAGAATTGGGTATCAAAATTTTCGACCGGAATCATCATCCCATCATTCCAACCGATATGGGTAAAAAAATCATCGATCAGGCACAAAAGGTATTGTTTGAAAGAAATAAGATTGAAGAGTTGATTTCCTCTCAAAAAGACCAGTTAATTGGAAGTTTGAATATTGGTATTATTCCAACGGTTGCTCCAACAGTGGTCCCTCGAACATTAAAATCATTTGTGAGTAAATATCCTCAGTTAGATATTACGATTACTGAAATGACGACAGAGCAGATTGTTTTGCGTTTAAAAGAAGGTAATCTGGATTTTGGAATCCTCAGTACTCCATTGTATGAAAAGTCCTTAAAGGAAACAGTTTTATACCATGAACCATATGTCGTGTATGCCCATAAGGATCACAAACTATTGACCAAAAAGGTGATTTCTCCTGAGGATTTAAATGTGGATGAAATTTGGTCACTGGGTGATGAACATTGTATGCGTTTCCAAATCATCAACTTGTGTGGCAAACAAAAATTTGTCGGTGCTAACAATCCCTTCAATTACAACTCAGGGTCACTGATGTCGCTCATGCGTATGGTAGATATCAATGGCGGGTATACGATTATTCCGGAATTATGTTTGGCAGATTTTGGGGAAGATGTACTGGAGCGTGTACGGTATTTTAAAGATCCGGTCCCGGTTCGTGAAATCAGTATGGTCACGAATAAATACTTTACAAAAAATAAATTATCGATTGCTTTCAATGAAAGTTTATTATCTGCAGTTCCCGAGTCTATGCGCATGAAGAATAAGAAACGTACAATATTGCCAATCAGCTAAGCACTATAAATAGGGCTTGCTGATTATCTCATAGGCGCTTCAAATTCAAGGAAGCGTTC
>DAIRSC010000346.1:0-2527 GCA_036804585.1 Chitinophagaceae bacterium | reverse complement strand
GATGCTGGGACATGAAAGCATTACCACCACTGAAATTTACACCCACCTCGATCGTGATTTCCTCCGAGATACTTTGAATCGTTTTCGCCCGAGGCATCGAAATAACACCCTTAAAAAAAATTAGTTTATGATACCAGTATACAAGGCGCAAGATATCCGGGATGCAGATGCCTTTACCATGCTGCAACAACCTATTACATCCATTGAGTTAATGGAGCAAGCCGCAATAACCTGTGTAGAATGGCTAACTCATCACACAGATTCCGGCCTTCCATATATCTTATTTTGTGGCCCGGGAAACAATGGCGGTGATGGTCTTGCAATAGCCAGGTTACTCCTTGAAAAAGGCAAGAAACTTCAAGTTGTTTTAAGTCCATCTGAAAATACTTCTCCGGATCATCAGATTAATCTGGAACGTTTAAGAGAAATTTTTCCTTCCACGTTGCATACTTGGACCGATGGTTTCGAATTAAACAACCAATGTATCATTATCGATGCATTACTTGGCACCGGCATCAATCGTCAACCTGATGGAATCATGTCGCAAATCATTCAACAAATTAACCACTGCCCAGCCTTGACCATTGCCATTGACATACCCTCAGGTTTTTATTGTGATGAAAGCAGCAATCATGATAGCATTGTAAAAGCCGATTACACTTTGTCCTTTGAATACTATAAAAAAAGTTTTCTATTCCCTCAAAGTGGTCCCTATTGTGGATCAATACAAATATTATCCATTGGACTATTGCCCTCGTTTCAGCAACACCGCCAACCTTGGGCAATGGTTACAGAAACATCCGATCTAAAATCCTGGATCCCTGTGCGGTTTGCTTTTTCGCACAAAGGTGATTATGGAAAAGCGCTCTTAGTTTGTGGCGAAAAAGGCAAAATCGGTGCATGCGTATTGGCTGCTAAAGCCGCCCTGAGATCAGGATTGGGATTATTAACCGCCTTGATTCCGGAGAGCGAAAAAGATATTTTACAAACTGCTGTTCCTGAAGCCATGTTAAGTTTTCAAACAGCGAAGATTAAATGGGCCGAGGTGGACGCTATTGGTTGTGGAAGTGGTATCGGCACCAGTCAGGATGCCATTGATAAACTTAAACAGATTCTCGAACATACCCGTAAACCCCTGGTAATCGACGCAGATGGCATTAACCTCATCGCTTCAAATAAGATGCTACTCAAACAATTACCTACAAGAAGCATTTTAACCCCTCATCCTAAAGAATTTCAGCGACTAAGTGGGATAGATACTGACCGCAATCGTCAAATAGAAGAACAGGTAAACTGGTCGGTAAGGTATGAAATTTACATCGTCTTAAAAGGCCGTTATACTAGTATTTCAACCCCCGAAGGCGAATTGTTTTTTAATAATACCGGGAATGCCGGGATGGCAAAAGGTGGCAGTGGAGATGCCCTGACAGGAATCATTACAGCGCTTTTAGCGAGATTACAGGATCCATTTAGAGCAGCTATTTACGGAACCCATTTACATGGATTAGCCGGCGACTTCGCCCAAAAAAAATATGGATCAGAAAGTATGCTCGCCTCCGATCTCATTGAATCATTGCCTCAGGCCTGGAAGCAGATTCAATGCAATCACAATAAATCATTCGTGTGATACTTCTTTAAAATGGCGCGACAACCTTTTTCAATGACCGCATACACTTCGTCATACCCACTGGGTGGTCCATACCAGGGATCTTTTACAGATTGCCCTTTGGTTTCCTGTTCCACATCTAAAAAAAGTTGAATTTTATCTTCCTCCCAGTAATTGCCGGCAATGAGTTTCATCTCAGCCAAAACATCGGTCGACATTGCATAAATCCGATCAAATTGCTTAAAATCTGAATGAATAAATTTCCGGGCATGCAAATGGCCGATCTCGATGCCGTTCTCCTTGCAGACACGCTGAGATTCGAAATGCGGTTTTTCACCTATATGATAGGATTCTGTTCCCGCGCTGTCAGTCTCCCAATCGAGGTTGGCTGCTTTACATAAATGTTGCATAATACCATCTGCAATGGGCGAACGGCAAATATTTCCAAGACAAACAAAAAGGATTTTCATTCTTCAAAGGTAGTCAGCTGAATCGTAAGTAAAACCTTAGTTTGAGAAGATTTTAACTGACTGATTTTTCATTTAGAGAAAGCAGCAAACAAATAAAATGTCCGGAAATTCGGATTCGAAAGCATTATCTTTGAGGTCCAAAAATTCATCAAACAAATGCAATACCTGGATTTTGAAAAACCACTGGAAGCCCTTCAAGAGGAAATCGAGAAGATGCATGAAGTGGCACAAAAAACCAAAGTCGATGTCAGTTCAGCTGTCACAGAATTGGAAAAAAAACTCAAGGAAACCAAAAAGGAAATCTATAGCAATCTCAACGATTGGCAGAAAGTTCAATTGAGCCGTCATCCGGAAAGACCTTACACCAACTATTATATTTGTCGAATTTTTTCTAAATACCAGGACCTTCACGGCGAACGGAATGTTCGGGCTGACAGAGCCATTGTTGGGG
>DAIRSC010000345.1:0-2535 GCA_036804585.1 Chitinophagaceae bacterium | reverse complement strand
CCGCAAACAGCGTAAATTTTGTTCTGATCAAGGGGATTGATCGCAAAACCTCGTATAAAATAATGTTCGAAATAAAGATTGGGTAATGATTTCATGATGGAAATCCACGAATTCCCCCCATCGGTCGAACGATAAACGCCGGCTATTTTAGTTATGGCATAACAAATATTGGTATCAACCGGATCCATGATCACATCAAGTACCTCTCCTCCACCCCATACCGGGTATGATTTCCAAACTTGTGCATGGGCACAATAACAGCTTAACATAAACAGAAAAACAAGTATCCGTATCTTCATAAAATTCAATCTCTCAAAAATAACAAAGGGGACTGAAGTCCCCTTTGAGTATTTGTAACTTGTATTTGTTTATTCTTCTTTTTTCTGTTCTTCGAGTGTGTCAACTGCATTTTCTTCATAACCCGCATCTCCTTGCTTGTAAATAACCTCTTTGCCGGGTATGGAACCTACAATCTTGAAGTCTGTGCGTCGATTAAGCTGGCGACCCTCCGGGTTATCTTTTCCATTGATTTCGTTTGGTGCAATTGGTTCAGTTTCGCCCATACCAGTGGCTTTTAGCCGTTCATTGGCTACACCCTTTTTCGCTAGGTAATTCACAACACTTTGCGCACGGTTTTGTGAAAGTTTCATGTTGTAATCATCGTTACCCTTGCTATCGGTATGAGAACGTATCTCCACCACAATACTTGGATTATTATTGAGTACATCGTAAAGGGAATCAAGTGCAGGGAATGATTCTGAACGTACGGTTGCTTTGTCAAAATCATAGAAGATATTTTTGATTACAAGCGGGCCGATTGGTATTTTCTTGATGCTGATGTTTACTGTAAGCGTATCATTGTCCTCTTTTTTCTCAACAGAAAAAGAAGCACTGCCGTTGAAATAACCCGATTTGGTTGCAACAAGAGAATATGATTGTGTGTGCTTGGTGTCGAAAAAATACAAGGTGTCTTTTTTCGAAGTAGCTGTTCCATATGATACATCTCCTTGTACTAATTGCACATTTGCTCCGGAAACAACTTGTTTGGTTTCCTCATCATAAACATTACCGCGAACAGCATAATATATCACTCGAGGATACTCAAAACGCCAAATGTCGTCGCAACATGTTTCAGATTTTACAGAAATCGTACCCGGACGATTTGATACCAGATAGCCACTGTATCGTTTTGGATCAAGTACATAGTACATATCGTCAACACTGGAATTAACCGGGTAGCCAATATTTGTTGCAGGTTCCCATTTTTTAAATGCGCCCTTACTATAGAGCACATCCAAACCACCCATTCCCGGCCAGCCTTCAGAACTGAAATACATAGTATTGTTCTTTGTATCGTAGAAAGGGGTAACATCATTTAAAGGGGTATTTATTTTTTTACCAAGGTTCATCGGTGCCTGATACACACCATTTTTATCTCTCACGGTATACCAGATATCCAAACCACCTTCACCATTAGCACGATTAGAGACAAAATATACCACCTCGCCATTTTTGGATGTGGCTAGCGCAGGTTGCGTATTAGTTGAGTCAGGATCGTTAAATGAGCATTTAACCGGACTTTGCCATTTGTTGTCTTTGTTTTCGATTAAGTATATGTCACAGCGCATTCTCATTTTTGCATCCGGCTCACAACGGGTAAAATAAAACCGTTTTTTATCGGCAGAGAATGTACCATTACCAAGGTGAAAATTACCTTTTGGTAGTGGCAAATCTTTATAAATACTTCCTTGTTGAAAATTAGAGTCAACAATGCTGGAAATGTAAAATTCTGCGTAGGATTCGTTTTTCTTTACATCGCTCACCATAATTATCTTGTCAGATTTTAGTGAAGCATATAACAACTTATCATTGCCAATTGGCATAGGAGAAAACTCAGTATATGGCGCATTTACACTGGCACTGAGATGTGAAATTTTAACAGTATCCGGGTTGGCTATCCACTTTTGTGCTAATTCACAACCTTCAGATTGCAACTTCGCACTCTTTTTAATTTGAGATGCATTTTGCCCCTTGAAGTTAAGGTATTTGTCGAATTCCGATTTTGCCGCAGGATATTTCGAGTTCATCTTGAGGCAGGTTGCATACATATATCCGGCCATAGGATATTCAGGGGCATTCATATCCTTTAAGGTCTTAAACCATTGCTCAGCTTGTTTGTAGTCACGAAGGTAAAATTCACAATACGCAATTTGATTCACCGCATAGCTATTTTTATCTTCTTTTTCATAAACCTTTTTATAGTAATCTGCCGCATTAAAATAACTGCCTATTGAAATTAAATAGTCAGCCAGTTTAATTGAGTACTTAGAACTTAACTTTTTTTCTGGTTTAGAAGTTTGTGAAGTTGTACCTGCCGCACTGAAAAGACCTAATAATAAAATGATTAAAAGGGTTTGAGTATGTTTCATCATTGCTGTGTGTCTTGTAATTACTTAAATAAAATTAGAAACGTGGGCACCACTGAATTGGCTCAACTTCAATAATACTGGTAATGCAACCGGTGTAGTTGAATGA
>DAIRSC010000344.1:0-2556 GCA_036804585.1 Chitinophagaceae bacterium | reverse complement strand
AATCTTATCCCAAACAACAACTACAGGATACGGATTGGAATATATTCATCGCCGTAAAAGAGGAACATTTTTATTTGAGTGTTTATCAAAAACCGGATCAGTTAAAAATTCATCAGGTTTGTAATTACCAAAAAGCCGAAGACGTATTATTCGTCATTGCTCAATTCGTCAATCATCTGCATCTCGATCCAGACAAAATAGGTGTTCAGGTGCATGGTGAGTTAGGTAACACCCAATCGATACTCGATCTTTTGAAAAAATATTATCCCTATACCCGACAAATCAGCCGTATCAAATCTTTGTTATATCCCGAAGATTTGTATGCATATCCCAGTCATTTTTTCTTCAATATTTTCTCTTTGGTGACATGCGAATTATAGGTGGTTCATTAGGCGGTCGACGTATCAATCCGCCCAGTCATATGCCGCATACCCGGCCAACAACAGATATTGCTAAGGAGGGTTTGTTTAACATCTTGCAACATCGTTTGGACTTTGAGGAAATTTCAACGCTCGATCTTTTTGGGGGTACCGGCTGTATCAGTTATGAATTGGCTTCCAGAGGTTGCCGGGATTTAACCATCGTGGAGCAGGATTTTAAAATGTTTTCTTTTATCCAATCCAATGTGCAAGTTTTAAAAATTCCTCAGTTGAAAGTCTTACGTCAGGATGTTTTTCGATTTATTCATCAATGTTCGAATCAATTTGATTTTATTTTTGCCGGTCCTCCTTATGCCTTGTCAGAAATTGATGATTTGCCGCGTCTTATCTTGTCCAAGCCATTACTCAAGCCGGAGGGTTTATTCATTTTGGAACATACACCCCGAAACGATTATCAAACATTTGAAGGCTTTCAAAAAATGAGAAATTACGGCACCACGGTATTCAGTTTTTTTGGATTACCGGAGGCATTAAATGCATAAAAAAAGTCCGGTACAATTCATACCGGACGTTTTTGAGAGGTTAAAATCAGATTACTTTCCGAACTTCAATTTTTCCCCCGGATAAATGGCCTGTTCACCTAACTCTTCTTCAATACGAAGTAGTTGATTGTATTTTGCCATACGATCTGAGCGTGATGCTGAACCGGTTTTGATTTGTCCGCAATTTAAAGCAACCGCTAAATCGGCAATCGTGGCATCTTCTGTTTCGCCACTTCGATGACTCATGATGGTGTTATAACCTGCATGTTGCGCCATGGTAACGGCATTGATAGTTTCACTCAAACTACCTATTTGATTTACTTTCACCAATAACCCATTGGCAATATTTTCCTGTATTCCTTTTTCAAGGCGTTGTACATTGGTTACAAATAAATCATCACCCACTAATTGAACTTTGCTTCCAATGGCTTCAGTCAGCATTTTCCAACCCTTCCAATCATCTTCTGCCAAGCCATCTTCAATAGATACAATCGGATATTGGCGGCACCAGTTTTCCCAGAATTTCACCAACTCCTCACTTTTCATTTTTTTACCGCTCGACTTTTTGAAGATATAAGCCTTTTGTTTAGCATCCCAAAGCTCGCTGTTTGCAGCATCCATGGCTATCACAATCTGAGATCCTGTTTTGAATCCTGCAGTTTGAATAGCAGTGAGCACGGTTTCAATAGCTTCTTCATTGCTTTGAATATCCGGGGCAAAACCGCCTTCATCTCCAACATTGGTTGAATATCCTTTTTTCTTTAATACCGACTTCAGGGTGTGAAAAATTTCAGTTCCCCAACGTAATCCTTCACCAAAAGAACTAGCACCTACCGGCATGACCATAAATTCCTGAAAGTCGATTTTATTATCCGCATGCGCCCCACCATTTAAGATATTCATCATGGGAACAGGCAAGGTTTTGGCATTCGTACCACCAATATAACGATATAAACTCAAACCTGATTCCTCCGCAGCTGCTTTAGCCGCAGCCATACTTACTGCAAGAATAGCATTCGCGCCCATTTTATTTTTGTTGGCCGTTTTATCCAAATCAATCATCACCTGATCAATGCCTCGCTGATCCGTTACATCCATTCCTAATAATGCATTATGAATCTGTGTATTGACATTCTTGACCGCTTTGAGGACACCTTTCCCCATGTATTTTTTTTGATCCGCATCTCGCAATTCAACCGCTTCATGTATCCCGGTACTGGCTCCTGAAGGTACTGCGGCTCTTCCCATTGCACCTTCATCCGTAAATACTTCGGCTTCTACCGTTGGATTCCCTCTTGAATCTAAAATTTGTCTGGCATGTACAAGCGTGATAAAACTCATAGTTAAATTTTTTAGGTTGCAAAAGTACAATCCGAATACCTTAAATGAAAGAGTCAAGTGTTACCGGAGTGATAAAATTGAGGCCTTTGTAAAAGTCATTTGGCAAAAAAGTTCAAGGCTTTTTGAATTTTTAAGTACTGAGTTATCTTGTTGATAATGACATATTTAGGGTCTGCGGATTAACATGAAAATAGTTGATTCCGGTACATGATGGAGTAATTTTCGTTCACTTAGATATACAATAATTTTTCATATCACCTCAATAAGCTTGAAGTTTTTTTCAGATTTTCACT
>DAIRSC010000343.1:0-2565 GCA_036804585.1 Chitinophagaceae bacterium | reverse complement strand
CTATATCTTCTCCATTCATGACTTTGAACCAATAACAGGACGCGTGCATATGCCACCTCCGATACATCAAACTTTTGATGGAAAAGATTTCGTGATTTGTAGTTTCGTACCCCGATTATTTGATTATCATCCGCAAGCCATTCCTGCACCTTACAACCACAGTAATATTGATAGCGATGAGGTGCTGTATTATGTAGATGGTGAGTTTATGAGCCGCAAACATGTTACCAGAGGTATGATCACCTTACACCCGAGTGGAATTCCACATGGTCCTCATCCGGGTGCGGTTGAAAAAAGTATTGGAGCAAAAGAAACGCCAGAATTAGCCGTTATGGTAGACACCTTCAGGCCTTTACACCTTACGAACTATGCGCTGGAAATAGAAGATCAAGATTATGAAATGAGCTGGGCGGAATAGCCTGATTTCAAAAGATAGGTTGTTTTAATCTCTGTGGCTTGTCGGTTAAGATAGATGTTTGGAAGAAAACGAATGAATGATGGTAAAATTTTAATTTAAAAAACCGATGCACCTTAAATTATACTTGAAACGATGCTTGTTCGAACTTTTCCTCATTATAATAGGTTTTTTAATCCCACAGAATTTTAAAATACTTGTGTGGGAGGCGACTAAAGCGAGCTATAATGAGGATTCATTTTGGTTCTATCCCCGAGCAAATCTGAAAAGTATAAAGGTGTGGATATTTTTTCCAGAAAAAACACCCACTCATTCAGCCACCGCAGACATCGTGTTTGGTAAAATTCTCAAAACATGAAGTTTCCTTTATGGTTTTATCGAGTGTAAACTGGTCAATTTCATGGAAGGTATTCCAATGAATAAATGTCAACATTTCATTCATTTTTCGATACTTTTGTACGAATAATTTTCATATTTTATGGAATCAGTATCAACAGAAAAAATGCCCCAAACTTCTTCTACCTCCGATTTTTTACCCTTGTTGGGAACGGATTATGTTGAACTCTATGTGGGAAATGCCAAACAGTCTGCTCATTATTACAAAACCGCTTTTGGATTTCAATCCTTAGCCTATGCCGGACCCGAAACCGGCGTGCGTGACAGAGTATCTTATGTTTTAATGCAGGATAAGATTCGGCTCATTTTGACTTCCCCATTGAATTCTGATCATCCTATTGCAGAGCACCACAAAAAACACGGAGATGGAGTGAAGGTTTTAGCGCTTTGGGTAGATGATGCTTATGATGCTTATGTGCAAACCATTCAAAGAGGTGGTAAATCATACATGGAGCCACAAACATTGACAGATGATCACGGAGAGATTCGTATGAGTGGTATTCATACATATGGTGAAGTAGTTCACATATTTGTAGAAAGAAAAAATTATCGAGGAGTTTTTATGCCAGGTTTTGTGCCATGGAAAAGTGATTACAACCCGGCACCTGTTGGATTAAAATATGTTGATCATTGTGTTGGAAATGTGGGTTGGAACCAAATGAATCCTTGGGTAAAATTTTATGAGGATGTCATGGGTTTCCGGAATATTCTGAGTTTTGATGACAAAGATATTTCCACCGAATATAGCGCCTTGATGAGTAAGGTGATGAGTAATGGCAATGGATATGTGAAGTTTCCAATCAATGAACCTGCTGAAGGTAAAAAACGGAGTCAAGTTGAAGAATACCTCGACTTTTACGAAGGAGAAGGTGTACAACATATTGCGGTTGCAACCAGTAACATCATCGAAACGGTTCGCGATTTACAAAGTCGTGGAGTCGATTTTTTAAGAGTCCCCCAAAACTATTACGACCATATTCTTGACCGTGTGGGTCATATAGATGAAGATTTAAAACCTTTAAGTGAACTCGGCATTTTAATTGACCGGGACGATGAAGGTTATTTATTGCAAATATTTACAAAACCGGTGCAAGATCGCCCGACGATGTTTTTTGAAATCATTCAACGTAAAGGTGCGAAGAGTTTTGGGAAAGGAAATTTTAAAGCCTTATTTGAAGCTTTAGAACAAGAACAAGCCTTAAGGGGAAATCTCTAAAAAATCACATATGGACAACAAAGATTTGTTTGGAGATGAATTACCTCCATTGTACAAACCCAATTCGGATGAAAGAACCTTTGCCATTCTCGCGCATGCATTGGGAGTAGTCACCTCTTTCCTGGGTCCACTTGTGATTTATTATCTCAAGAAAGACGAGTCAAAATACGTGGCAGACCATGCCAAGGAGTCTCTCAATTTTCAGATAACAATTTTAATCGGCTATGTGATTGCGATGTTTCTCAAAATAGTATTAATCGGATTTATCTTGCCCTGGTTGTTGTCAGTCATCAATCTGGTACTCATTATCGTAGCGGCTATCAAAGCCAGTGAAAATAAGCGCTATCGATATCCTTTTAATTTGCGGATTGTCAAATAATCTTTAATCCTCATCTACTTACTCTGAGGAAGAATGCGATATTAAATTTTATGATTGAAATCAATCTATTATCCCCCCAACCCCAATACGAGTACCAATGCTATAGTCATTTGTCAAAAAAGTTCAATGCTATTTTAATTTTTAAGTATTGAGTTTTAT
>DAIRSC010000342.1:0-2577 GCA_036804585.1 Chitinophagaceae bacterium | reverse complement strand
GCTTCGTTGTCGGAAAAACTTCAACAGATGAGTCGATAACAGCATGCGGGGAAACGTATCCTGTAACTGGAAACCTGGCGCTTAACAAAGAGTTCTTTCGTGAAAGGTCACCAATGCCTCAAGTACCTCTATCTCGACAAGCATCAGAAGAAAGAAAAAACGCCACCAAGTGTCGAAACGCGGGCCTTATTTGAACAGGGTCATTCTTTTGAGACTACTATTCGCCGGAAACATTTTCCGGGTGGAATTGACGTGAAAGAAACAGCTGGAAATTTTGGCTACTTCAACTCCCTCACGAAACATCTTCTTCGTCGGGAAGGTCGCTCTGTGCTCTATGAAGCTACGCTGATTGAGGATGATGTACTGGTAATGTGCGATATTCTGATAAAAAATGAGGATGGCCGAATTGATATATATGAAATCAAATTAAACCATGAAGTAAATGAGGCGATTACGGCAGATTTAGCCATTCAGTACACGATTGCACAAAAGCGTTTTGCGGACAGGCTGCATTCCTTCAATCTCATCTTACGGGATCCCAACAGCCCGGATGAATTTAAAATAGTGGATATGACAGAATCACTTCGGAATCGCGTGGACGATGTGAACAAAAAAATCAAACAATTCAACGAAATCTTATCTGCTCCTGAGCCTCATATTCCTATGGGGCCTCATTGCACCAAACCTTATCCATGCGAGTTTATGGCTTATTGCAACCGATGTAATGTATAGAAAAAAGCGCATCACATGGTGCTGAAATGATTGGCGAAAAATATTTTAACTGTGCAGAATGGTTGCATCACACAAACCCAAATTTGAAATTCAATAAGAACGATGAGCATCTTTAATCATTTCAAGCATTTAAACCTAAGTCAGGGCCAGGAAACGGCTCTAACTAAGCTGGAGGCTTTTTTAGCCAGCCCGGTGCAGGTGTTCATGCTAAATACCGATGCTGTATGAATTTAGTACAATGAGTCAAAGACGAAATTGGAGTGTAATAAATGAATAATCGGTTTGAGCCAAATTATTTGATTTTCTAATTTGTTCTTATCATGGTTGTGTCGTATTGCAAAATTTCGGTTCACTAGATTGATAAATAGGGGCTGCTGCTTATCTCACTGGCGCTTCAAATTCAAGGATTTGTTCAAGGGATCGTACTCATGTACAGCCCTTGGACGCTGACGCTTAAGCTGAATTTGCCGGTGAAAAGCGAAAATCAAGAAATGAACTGCAAACGTATTATTGTCATTTAACCAATTGCTGTGCATTTAAAAAAGCGAAATTCACCCCTGATTGTAGTGATATCAAATACTATCACATTAAACCGCATCCCCTAAATAGTTTGCACAATAAAGACAATTAAACGGAATATACTATCCCATTCTTGCAAAAACTTGCCTTTGACGTTACAAGCTTGTAAGAACATAGCATTCGTGTGTGTGCAAGATAATTTGCAGTCTAATTAAATAATATGAATACAGAAAGAACATTTGTAGGTCAGGAACTACTGACGTTTGTAAAAGAAAATGGACGATGGTATATTGACCTTCCGTCGTTCATAGCCTCGGGAGAAGGTATTAAAGATGATCTTATTATGGTTGCTGGCGCCGATACCTTATGTGATGAGTTATCGAATGGTAAAAACCGCCTTACAATCATGATATCAACAACCCCGTTTAAAGGAAGTGATTTTTCCATTCAACGCATTTTTAACAAACGCGAAGTGGGATGCGACTATCGAGCATTTTATAAAGGTCATTATGTTTTCCCAATTTGGTTAGGCCCTGCACTACATTATGTGATGGGGACTTATCCACCAACAGTCTATTTTAGTAAATATTCATCTAAACAAAAATAAATAAATATGAAAACGCAACGAACAATTTACCACATTATTTTAGATAGAAGCGGATCTATGTCTGACTGCATCGAAAATACCGTCTCAGGATTTAACGAACAAGTCAATCGGGTGAAACTCTTAGAAGCGAAATTTCCGGCACAAGAAATTGTCATGGGACTAACCACCTTCAATGATCAAATAGAACATCATCTAAAACTTGCACCGCCACAAAGTATCCTCACCTTAACGCCACAATTATTTCGACCAAACGGCGGCACTGCATTATTAGATGCTATTGGATTCACCACTAAAATGCTCGAATCTGAAGTGGGTTTAAAAAATAATATCGACACCACCTGTGTGATTGTTATTCTGACGGATGGTCACGAAAACAATTCAAAGTATTATACCTTGCCATCCATCAGAGAAAAAATCACAACATTAGAAGCAACCGAAAAATGGATTTTTAATTTTATGGGCGCCACATTAGATGCAGTTGATGTGGCCGTTAGTATGAATATCAAAAGCCATAATAGTTTTAGCTTTGAAAAAAATGAGATGAAGAAAGAAGTATGGGATAACTTAGGTGATTCAATGGATTCATACCTAAAAGAAAAAATGAGTGGAAAACACAATCCAACACAGTTCCTTAAAAAAAAATAAGATGAAAATACACATCATCACATCACCGGAATTATAGCCGGCTTTATTTACTAAAACGATTGAATTACTCTCTG
>DAIRSC010000341.1:0-2583 GCA_036804585.1 Chitinophagaceae bacterium | reverse complement strand
GATTGGTCTTGAGCATTCTGAACCCGTTACAAAAGTTTGCGTAACGGCTCTGATTTTTTATGAAGAGAAACAAATTCATCGTCAAACAGAATTGGTATATTATTTACTCAACAAACCCAAAGACTTTATAACCACCACCGATGATCCGGAAGGAAGGAAAACGGTGTTTAATCTTTTGCCCCCTGATTCTTCACATCGCATCTTACCGGTTGGTCGCGTAGATAGAAATACTACTTGTTTGTTATTACTCACTAATGATTGTGATTTGGCTCAGAAACTTGCACATCCAAAGAATAAAATCAAAAAGGTATATCAAGTAGTTTTGGATAAGGCCCTTACAAAAAAAGATTTTGAGCGAATAGCACTTGGCGTTACGCTCGAAGATGGAACGGCTTTTGTAGATCAAATTGCTTATACGGATCCGAAAAGCTAAAATGAAATTGGGCTTGAAATTCACATTGGTCGAAATCGAATCGTACGAAGAATTTTAGAACATCTCGGGTATCAGGTAAAACATCTGGATCGGGTGATGTATGCAGGGTTGACCAAGAAAAATTTACAAAGAGGAAAATGGCGCGCATTAACGCCACAGGAAATTATTTTTCTTAAACACTTTAGATAACTGCATACGTCATGGCTATAGAACTAATTTACGAAAATGATTCGTATGTATTTGTCAATAAACCTTCCGGGATGCTCAGTATCCCGGACAGACATCAGGTACATCTGCCATCTTTACAAGGACAATTAAAAAAGCGATACCCTGAAATATTCACAGTACATCGATTGGATAAGGATACCAGTGGGTTGATTTGTTTTGCAAAAAATGCAGAAAGCCATCAATACTTATCCGGCTTATTTGAAAAAAGAGGGGTCACTAAAATTTATTATGCCATTGTTCATGGTACCCCGGCACAACCTACGGGGATGATCGATAAACCGATTGCAGAACATCCGGGGCAGAAAGGAAAAATGATTGTACATGCCAAGTTGGGTAAGAGCAGTCAGACTGAATATGAGCTGATCGAACAATTTGGAATGTTTTCCTTAATCAGATGTACTCTTCACACCGGTCGAACACATCAAATCCGGGTTCATATGGCTGATTTGGGGCATCCTGTAATCTGCGACCCCTTGTATGGGGATGGGGCGGGCATATTTTTATCGCAGTTAAAGAAGAAATTCAAATTGTCAAAACTCGAAGATGAAGAACGTCCACTTCTGCATCGTTTGGCGTTACATGCCGGCATATTGGGTTTCACAGAATTCAATGGAAATCAATTAACTATAGAAGCGCCTTTAACCAAGGATATGAATGCGATGTTAAATCAATGTCGCAAGTGGTTGCACTAACATTCGAAAGATTATTTTCGTATAAGTGTTGTCGACAGTATCATTGAATGATCTACTGAACTTTGAATCTTAAACCCTTCTGAAAATGAAAAATATCCTTCGCATCTTAGTACTTACAGTTCTGGTTAGTCCTGTGATGGCCCAATCTTATCGCATCGATCAAACGGAGAGCAATAAGCGAGCTCCTTTGCAAAGTGGGGCATTGGGTAAGAATATTATTTCATTGATGCCTATGCAAATGATGGTCATGAATTTGGAAGATGATGGGCCGGATTTTACAGTAGGACTGAGTTATGAGCGCATCTTCAATAATGAATTGATTTCATTCAGATTGCCATTTTCCGTATCTTTATTCAAGCCTAATTTCTATTATTTAATGCCCACCCTGAAAATTTATCCAAAGAAACAGGGTATTGTAAAATTCGCCCTAGGACCTCAATTTCTGTTTGCATATGGCAAAGATGAATATAGCCGTTATCTAAATTCTCCTTCAGGTGGTTATTGGGAAACGGTAGAGGAGGTGCGGAAACAATTTGGATTCTTAATCAACAATAATGTGAATTTTACTTTTTCCAGAAATGTATATCTTGCTTTGGATTATAGCCTTGGGATTAAATATTACGATAACTTCCCGAACGAATACAATTCCTTTTTTCCTTTTGGACGTGAATCCAATATCACACCGGTATTCCAATTAAATTTTAATATGGGTTTTCGCTTTTAGCGCAAACAAATTTATTCGGATTTGATCACATCTCAATGCGAATAATAGGTTCATAAATTTTGAAGCTTTTAAAAGCATTTGAAGGATATGAAGTACTTTGGACAAAAAATACAACATGTCTGTTCAATTGTATTATCATCATTTGGTTAATATTGAAGGAAAACGAATTTATCCCGCAGAAATAAAAGTAGAAGATGGCAAAATTATTGAAGTTCAAGAAACCAATTTACCTTGCACGGATTACGTGTTGCCGGGATTCATAGATGCCCATGTTCATGTCGAAATTTCCATGCTTTTGCCGGTTGAATTTGCCCGGGCAGCGGGTCGATTCGGCACAGTGGCGACCATCAGTGATCCACATGAAATAGCAAATGTTTGTGGAATAAATGGGGTGCTTTACATGTTAGACAATGCAGCACAAACACCTTTTAAATTTCATTTTGGCGCCCCATCTAGTGTGCCCGCCACCCAAATCGAAACTGCAGGTGCAACAATTGCTCCCGGGG
>DAIRSC010000340.1:0-2609 GCA_036804585.1 Chitinophagaceae bacterium | reverse complement strand
TTATGGCGCGAGATGGTATGATGCGAGCTTGGGGAGATGGTGGAGTGTGGATCCGTTGGGGGGGAAAAGCCCAAATATTTCTACCTACGCCTATGTTTTAAATAATCCTATGATTTTGATTGATCCTACAGGAATGGAGAGTGAGGCATATGGCTCAGTTGGTACTCTTGGCATGTATATAGAACAAAATGAACAAGATAACAAGGAGTGGATAGAGAAAGCAAAAGGTGACCGGGCAAAAAAAAATGCACCATATGCCTTGCCTAAAGCATATTTGGCTAATGAAGCTGGCTTGAATACAGATCAATTGGCCGATATTGCAGATGCAGCTGCAACAATATTTCATAAAAATGGATATGCTGGATTAAGCATTGAGCCCATTTCTAGTAAAACTGCAAAAAAATTTGAAAATACGTACCCCTATCAGATGTTTTTAGCCTTGATTAGGACAGACGAAGATATAGACCCAGGTAACTCAAGTGTTAATGTGCTAACTGGAAAAGTAGGTGTATATTTTGAATCAAATGCTAAAGGCCCAACTAATGGATGGGCTAGCTATGTAAATATGAACGATACTAAGATTAAAGATCATGATAATCAAATGTATGCAGCGGGTTTTATGGTAGCGCATGAGTTAGTCCATCAAACGTTAGGGATATCATCGTATTATTCAGGACGGCGTTATATGCCTTATAGTCATGATAATCAATCAGTTAATTTAATGAATCAAGGAGCTTGGATAACAATTCCGGCAACTCCTTCCGCAAAAAATGCATTACATGATGTAGAGAGAATCCCCGAATCATTCCGACAATATTTGGATCCGTTTTACCTTACACCAAGTTCAAGAATGCGATGAAAAATGCTATCGTTCTATTGAAATCACTTTTGATTTGTTTCCTTGCAAGTTGTATTTGGAAACAAACAGGTGAATATATGCCGAATATTGACATAATACCTCAACCTTTAGATTCTATGGAAGCCAGTTTTTTTAAGGATAAATGTACCCTTGATGAACGTTTTGTGATAAGGAAAATAATAGTAAAAAATAATGCTTATAATAATGTTAAGATTTGGTGCAGAGATATATGCAGCCTTAGCCGCCCCTTTCTGTTATATGATGCATTATCAAAAATTCGGAATGATACAATTATTGAAATGGACCTGATTCATACAGCTAGTGGTATACCAATTGAAATATCACAGGGCAAGGATTCGATTATTTATTTCAAATCCAGGGTTGCTGAATCAGGATTTAAGTTTAAATATGATTTTGCAGTAAAAGTTGATAGTATGGGTTTTGAACGAGTAGTGGAATGCCAGTTTATAGATGTAAATTAGGGCTGTAAAAGTAATGGGTTTAGTCTGATTCCACCCCGCCCGGTCTTCACACTCAACCTTTTCCCACCATCCCACCGCCGCGCTTGGGCCTTTTTTTGACCCAGCGCAACGTCCGGGAGCGGCTGGGCAGATGTATGCATCAATTTGGCCCAGGAGCCTATCGCCAAGGTGTTAAAGTCGCGTGGGAAAAAGCCTGGCCTAATGAAGTCGGGGAGCCTTCTGCCTCGCTATCAAAATAAAGGCGGTTTTTTGGTATAATGGGCATCGTGCTGTACTTTTCTGCTTGGTGAAAACACCAAGCAGGGCGCTTGGGCTTGGATGAAAGTTTTGGATGGTCATTGGAACACCAGGCGAGGCGTAAAATATCCCAGGAGGATTAATTGAAATTTTTAAATAATGGAAACAGAAAGGATAAAAACAGCTGTTGAGTTTTTAACAGATGGTCAATCATTTAATGTTTGTGATTTGCGCTTAGATATTGGAAACAATACTCTATCGATCACTGGGTGGACTCTATATGCAAACATTGAAAACATTACTAAAAGTCAATCTTTAAGAGAATTGGAGGACGTAAAGACATTATTTAATAAGATGATTGATTCATCAGCAGAATTAAAGGCCTTTGTAGCGGATAAAAAGGTTGAGTATAGCCTCTGCTATGATGACTATGGAAAGGGCTCAATTATTATCTGTACTGAAAAGGATGGAATCCTTAAATGGCATATGAAGCTTTAAACATGAAAAATCCAAATCTTGAATGAATTGATTAAGTAATAGCATTTATTCTATGTACAGTTTAAGACATAGGCTTGTACATTAATTATCAATTAATTTGGAGTTCATCCTCCAAAAACCAATTTTCAACCACCCACCTACACTCAAACAATGAAATTCATCACCACTCTTCTACTCTGCTTATTTTCAGGCTTCGTCATGGCTCAAACCAATAATACTCCTTCATACGAAGAGATGCTCGTTGGCGTATGGCGCTTTCAGGAAATGCGCAATCAAAATAACGAAAAGATTACTCATTACGAACGAAACGGTATGAAAGTGTTGGCTACTGGACCTACCATTACCTTAAATCAGGATATGTCGTATAAAAAGGCCTTTATTCCGGGTAAGTATGACACTGGTTTTTGGAAATTTGATTCCACCAGTATGCAAATCCAATACCGTTTGTATATTGACAGTACTGACTTTGTTGGTAAAAGCCTGATAAAAAAAGGATTGGCCACTAAACATTCGGATGGGAAATACTATGAGAA
>DAIRSC010000339.1:0-2613 GCA_036804585.1 Chitinophagaceae bacterium | reverse complement strand
TAAAAAGGCATTGCTGCCCACCAATTGATCCATGACGGTGCCACTTCCGGTGAGACCCATAACCACGGCTACAGGTTGAATTTCATCGCAAATAGTTTTTAAAGATTCGATTAAAAATCCGGTATCCACACGCACATGAAAAGGCACCTGAGGATAATCAACTTGTAATTTTTCTTTTTTTTCGTTGAGTTTTAAGGTTACAGCCTGGGTAATTTGAGGGGTATCATCCACATAAATCACATGCGATAAATTGGGTGGGGTGAATTGTACCACATGGTAAAGAGTGATTTCCAAATGATAATGTTGAGCCATATCAATGGCATATTGTAAGGCATTGTCAGCGACAGTTGAAAAGTCCGTTGGAACGAGTAAAGTATTCATATTTTTATATTTTTGTTGTACAAATTTCAGTTTTCTTTCAATAACTTTCTATGACAATTATCAGTATTAGGGCTGATTTTTATCCTCTGTTTTTATATTTTAACGAAATAGTTTAACTTTCGAAAAAATTTAAAATGGCAGACGAAAACTACATGCTTGAAGATAAGCGATTTATGTTTGTAATTGATGATGATCCTGTACAGGTTGAAATGATCAAAGATTACCTGAAAGATCGTTATATTTTCGATATCCGGGTATTTGATAGCGGTGAGGCAGCAATGGAACAGATTCAGCAATTAAAACCCGAAATAGTGGTTTTAGATTATCATTTAAATGCCAATAACCCCGGTGCAAAAAATGGAATTGAGGTGCTCAAACAAATCAAACAAATTAGTTCTCAAACAAAGGTGATTATGTTTTCTGCACAAGACAATATCAATATTGCTTTGGAGAGTATGCGCAATGGTGCTTATGACTATATTATTAAGGGAGAAACGGCTTTTAATAAAATGGAAACAACCGTTAATCGCTTAGGCGAAATGCATAAACTGGAGGCCGTGAATACTGCTCAAAAAAGAACGATTACCTTTTTGGCGGTCATCATCGGACTAATCGTATTGCTGGGAATTTTATACTTCTTTTTTGGAGCTCCTTTCCTGAATATAGATATTTAATCTTTCTTTTCGACGTTTTTAAGATGCCTTTCCAAGTTCTGAGTTGGCCTTTTTTATTGGATAAAAATGGGATTTAGGATAGCGAGTTTTAGCACCAAATCAAGGAATTCGTTCAAGGGTTTAAATGAACAGGCTTTGTTTTTCAGAAATACTCGGAAATATCAACCCAATTAACCTTATTTTTTTCTGGTTTTCTGGCTTTGAACCCTGAGCTCTTTTGCCTTGACGGAGTATTTTTGACTGGATGACAATGCAGCAATGAGCGTTTCGGCTTTGAGTTTCTGTCCTGAATTTAAATAGGCTTGGGCGAGGTAATACATAATTTCCTCCTTCTCCTCACCCTGACTTTGTTGCATCAAGGGCTCCAAAATTTGGATGGCTTCTGTATAATTTCCTTTTTGCACAGATTTGCGCCCTTTTTTTAAACTGCCCTCTGAGCCGGCCTTTTGTCGAACCACCTCTTCAAACGAATTGGTTTCAATGGCATTCCTATTGGAACTGGAATAATTCATTTGATTACTCTGAGGCGATGAATACAGGCTGCGGTCATTATTATTTTTTACCCCTGCACCGGAAACGACTTTTTTATTGATGGGAATGGGTGCAGCTTCCTTGGCAATTGAAGACTCATTCTTTTTTAGATCATTGGCATCTGGGCCATCAGATTCAGTCAGATCATCCAATGGTGCACTCTCTATTTCAGGTTCAAGGGTTTCAACTGATTTTTCAACTTGTGGTATTTTCTGTTCCTTGGTTGTAAGGTTTTTGGACACTTCTTCCATCGGTTTCAATATTTTTGCATCAGCCATTTCTTTTGAATTCGAAGCCATACCTCTTGAACCTGTTGGTGGTAACTCTGCCGTGGATTGTTTGAGGACGGCTATGGAATCCACCTTTAATTGAATAATCTCACCTGATGCGTTGTCTGGTTTATTATAAGCTACATCTTTTGTTTCCGATTGGCTATTCCCTTTTTCCTGCACAAGAACCTCACCCTGGTCGTTGAGGACATAAATCCCAAAGACTCCGAGACCCATAAACTATAAAATAGCAGCGGCCCACGCACATCGGAAATCTTATCGCTGAGGGATGAGAAGCGATTTAGCGGGCATTGATTTCATGATGGTGGGGGCAGGTTCAAGCTTCGGCTTTATCAGTGTTTGAAATTGCTCTTTCATAGGTTGTAAGCCTTCTGATTCAGGCATACCGGATTCCATGAAACCATCGATGGCATCACTACAAAGGATACATTCACATAAATGGGTTTCAACCAAACGCACCTCTTCCGGCTCTAACTGCTGAGCCAGATATTGCTGCATCTGATTGAGTGTCAGGCATCTACTTTGGGTCCATATGTCCGACGTTTCAATCATTTTCCTGTTCGACTATTTTCAATTTTAAATTTCTTTTTCCGTTTTGTATAAAACTTTTCACTTGCATAAAATTAAATCCTGTCATTTCCATAATCTCCTGATAAGATTTTTTTTCCAAATAAAATAAAGTTACACATTTTTTTTGGTCATTATTTAAGCTATCGATGGCAAGTTCCAGCCGCTCA
>DAIRSC010000338.1:0-2618 GCA_036804585.1 Chitinophagaceae bacterium | reverse complement strand
GCCGGCTTTTTCGGGTCTTAGTCTTTAACCATCAAATACAAAAGGCAACAAATACAAATTGTAAAAAACCAATCAGAGTTATCTTATCTGAAAGCGCAGATCAATCCACATTTTTTATTCAATACCCTGAATAGCATTTATGCACTTTCTATTGAACGCTCCAATAAAACACCGGAAGCCATTGTAAGATTATCCGGATTAATGCGTTATTTGTTTAGTGATACTTCGCAAAAATATGCATCCCTTGAAAAGGAAATCAATTATATCAATAGTTATATAGAGTTGCAAAAAATTCGTTTGGGCAATACCGCCAATATCAATTATATGGTAAATGGAGAAATCAAAAATAAAGTGATTGCCCCCTTGATCTTAATCCCGTTTATTGAAAATGCCTTCAAGCATGGTGTAAATCCCGAGGAAACTTCTCAAATTGATATACAAATCAGTATCACCGAAAACAATCTTTACCTCAATGTGTTTAATCTGAAGGTGGATCATATCATTGATGAAGAATCACGCAGTGGATATGGTATTGATAATGGTCAGAAGCAATTGAGACTGGCCTATCCGGACAAACACGAATTAAAAATCGAAAGCAACCAACATACTTTTTCTGTTACCCTTAAATTAGAATTATCATGATTAAAGCAATTGCCATAGACGACGAACCACTGGCCCTTAAAGTTATTGAATCTTTTTGCGCAGAGAGTGGAATGGTATCACTTGAAAAAACTTTTTCAAAGCCCAATGATGCCATCAAGTATATCAACAATTTTCCGGTTGATCTTATTTTTTTAGATATCCATATGCCCTCGATTTCCGGTATTGACTTTTACCGAAATCTGGAAAAAGATGTTATGGTCATTTTTACGACTGCTTTCAGTGAGTATGCAGTTGAAGGGTTTAACCTGAACGCGATTGATTACCTGGTCAAGCCTTTTACTTTCGAGCGTTTCCAGCAAGCCGTAGCCAAAGCACATGAATTTTTTCTTTACTCCAAACAAACCGAAACGCCCAAACAAAATTTTATCTACATCCGGGCCGATTATAGCCTGATTAAAATTAATTATACCGACATTATTTATGTGGAAGGATTAAACGATTACGTGAAGTTTCATCTGCAGGATCAAAAACCGGTGGTTGCGCGTATGACCTTAAAAACGCTGAACGATCGATTGCCCGCCTCTGAATTTGTAAGGGTTCATCGTTCATATATTATACCCACCAGTAAAATTAACGCCATCAGAAACAAACATATTTTTATCTATAATGAGGGTAAATCGAGCGAAATACCGATAGGAAAAAGTTACGAAGAAGATGTTTACAAAGTTTGTCGATAAATGAATGAAGGCCCTGATTTGTATCTTTCAGATTCAACATGGTGAGTATAAAATGAAGACGCGGAATTCATAAAATGAGCTGCAAGCTTATTGAAGGGATATAAAAATTAACGTGCATTTAAATAAGCAAAATTCACTCCAAAATGCAATGAAATCAAATCCTTTCACGTTAACCGGCAGACCCTATTTACACCCGCCCGATTTTAAATGTTGGCTAAAATAATGAGCAGGGTATTCCTTTTTGCTGAAACATACGATTCAGGTGTTTATAGGCCGTTTCGGTGGCTTCTCTGCCGCGAGGCGTTCGTACCATATCACCTTCCTGAATTTAAAATGGTTCATATACTTCTTCAATAGTTCCGCTTTCTTCACCTACTGCAGTAGCAATATTATTGATTCCAACAGGCCCGCCTTTAAATTTATCGATGAGGGTCAGCAAAATTTTATTATCCATTTCATCTAAACCATGGGCATCCACCTTTAAGGCTTTTAAGCCGTGCTCTGCTATTCCCAAATCAATCACACCATTTCCTAAAATTTGTGCAAAGTCGCGCATTCTTCGAAGGAGCCCATTGGCAATGCGAGGCGTTCCCCGGCTTCGCCCTGCTACTTCGCGGCAGGCATCGGAGGTGATTTTTACGCCGAGTAAATGTGCACTTCGCAACACAATTTTTTCGAGTGTTTCGAGCGGATAGTATTCAAGACGAGATTTGATTCCAAAACGAGATAAAAGGGGAGCGGTGAGTAAACCGGATCGGGTAGTGGCACCAACCAGGGTGAATGGACTGAGGGCAATTTGAATAGAGCGTGCATTGGGGCCGCTATCAATCATGATATCAATTTTATAATCCTCCATGGCAGCATATAAATACTCTTCGACCACCGTGCTGAGCCGATGAATTTCATCGATGAATAACACAACCCGGGCTTCGAGGCTGGTGAGGAGTCCGGCTAAAACGGCAGGCTTAACGATGACCGGCACACTGGTTTCTTTGATATTTACGCCGAGTTCATTGGCAACAATTCGTGAAAGTGTGGTTTTACCCAATCCGGGTGGGCCATGAAAAAGAACATGATCGAGCGCTTCGCCGCGCTGATTGGCAGCCTGAATAAATATGCGCAAATTCACGATCAGGTCGGCCTGGCCCGCAAAATCGTCCATACTCCCTGGCCGAATACTATATTCAAATTCCTTTTCGGGATACAGATCGGGAGCTACAGCAGTTAAATTCGGGTTGGGCATAGGGTCAAAATTAAACGCTTTCATTGAAAAGAAGA
>DAIRSC010000337.1:0-2623 GCA_036804585.1 Chitinophagaceae bacterium | reverse complement strand
AATAAGCTTGCAGTTCATTTCTTGATTTTCACTTCTCACCGGCATCTTCAACTTTAGCATCATCGTCCAAGGGCGATACGATAAAACTAATCCTTGAACACTTCCTTAAATTTGAAGCACCTGTGAGATAATCAGCAGGTCCTAAATATTGCTTCGGTAATCAAATACTAAAACTTTGATCAACATGCGGGGATGATAACTACCGGCGCCACCACTTTTATAAACCTGTTCTAACATACCAATGTCGATGCGATTGATTACATCCTCAATGACTCGAACCGGATGCGTTTGAGCGATGAATTCATCTAAAGAAGGAGGGGGAAGCGAAAGTTGTTGCTGATGAATGGGCTTGAGTATTTTACACGTTCTTATATGTTGTAAGAAGAACAAACTAATCTACACGTTTAGTCAAAAGACAAAAAAAGAGGCCGCTCTTTTGAGACAGCCTCTTAACAATTTATTTACATGGATTAATGATGATGGTGAGGCATGGGCTTGTTAATGAATTCATCCAAACTAATATTATGTTCTGCAATGGTCAACGAATTTTCCAACGTGTAAAATACCTTGTCAGTCATGATTTTACCATAAATTTCATCTTTAAACTTCTGATCGCCCAATTGTTTTTTTACGAATGGTTCGATCCAATCAGCATCCAAGGATGGCATACTCCCGTATTGCCCAAAATAACTCATGATTTGCATCCTGGCTGCCATTTCAAGTTCTTCTTGTTCAACTTGAATTTGGTTTTCTTCAATAATCCGATCAGTAATTAGCTGCCATCTTAAAGAATGTTCAAAACCACCAAATTCCTTTTCAACTTGTTCAGGCGATTTATGGGTTTCACCACCAACACTTAACCATCTTTTCAAGAAGGTAACGGGTAATTCAATCGACGTTTCATGTACCAAACGTTCAAACAGTTCGTTGTGTAATCTGATTTTTGCCTGATCATCCCAATATCGCTGAATATCTGCAGTGACTGCATCCCGAAAGGACTGTTCATCTTCCAAACCTCTTCCGGGAAAAATTTTATCAAAAGTTTCCGGGGTTAATGGTGATTTTTTTACCAGTCCAACTTTTGTGATATTCATTTGATAGGATTGAGCCTGATGGCTTTCATCCTGTGGATTCAATCCTAAATCTCTCATGATGGCTGGTAAAACCTTCTCAGTAAAAGTAGATTTCAAAATAATTTCAAACTGATCTCCTGATTTAGCACCCATTAATTTGGCTTGCATTTCTGGTGTAAAATACTTCACCAAAAAGGAGTTGTCTTTAGGCTCTTCTGTTGATTCTCCTTCTGCACTTGCATGGGTAAATGTTACGTTTAAAACATTATCCTCTTCAGTCACTTCTTCCGGATGGGTCATTTCACCGGTCTTATACAACATATTATCAATTTCCTCATCCAGCATTTCATGGGTAACAATTACCTTATATAAATCAACGGTTTGTTTTTGTTCAATAAGCGGGATATTAAAAGCTGGTTTTGCACCGATCTCAAATTCAAAAAGAAAATCTTTTGGTGTATTGATATCAAATTCCAATTTATCCTGGCTGGCAACCGGTAAAGGACGTGCAAAAATCTCTGCCTTATTTTCAATTAAATGCTCTTCCAACTTGATTCCGGCTAAGCGCATCACTTCATCAGCAAAAACCGATTGACCATACATTTTACGAATCAAACCTTGCGGAACCATGCCCTTTCGGAATCCCGGGATACTCGCATTTTTACTGTATTGTTTAATCGCTTTATCGACAGAAGGCATATAATCTTCTTTCGATAAACTGATACTTATTTTTTCGTGGTATAAACCAATGTTTTCCTGCGTTACAACTGCCATTTATTCTTTTTTTAAGCGGGCAAAGTTACGAATTAATAGCCAATTTTAGTAGTTTTGGTCAAACTAAAGTTCATAAGGTTCGAGAATTCCCATTGGAAATAGGAAGAAAAAAAAGAGTGCCCTCTGTCTTGTGCTTTCACTTCCTACTTTCGTTTCTCTTCCTTGTTCGTGCGGGTGGAGGGACTCGAACCCCCATGCCTCGCGGCGCCAGATCCTAAGTCTGGTACGTCTACCAATTTCGCCACACCCGCGGAAGAAGATTTACAAAGTTGTTCTAATTAAGAACCACCTTCAAAAATATGAAGATTACAAATGTAAATCTTCGTAAGGAGATTGCCAATAATATTGGTTTATTCTTGCATATAATTTTTGCTTTTGGACTTTATTCGACCCATTCATAATCATTTGATTTAATCAAACTAAAATTGAGTCGGCGCCAACCTGAATATGCTTTTTGGGACATTTCAAAACGCCAATAAATTGATTAACCCTTCCGATGTAACATAAATTAAAAAGTCGGCTCAAAACTGAACCGACTCTCTATCAAAAATTATTTTAAGATGAGTTTCTTCCTAAATGATGGAATGGAGGTGGAATGTTTCATGAACCTTCTTCTCCTCCACCAGCTGAAGAATAATCAACTGTGTTTGAATAACCATTTTATCCATATTGGAAGACAAAACGCTTACAAGCAATTCCTTGATTATCTAGGGCTTGCTGATTAACGTGAAAATAGTTGATTCCAGTACATGATAGAGTAATTTTCGTTCATTTAG
>DAIRSC010000336.1:239-2631 GCA_036804585.1 Chitinophagaceae bacterium | reverse complement strand
TTCCTCTTCGGGCCAGATTTGATAAATGAGCGATAGCATGTCTACCTCTTTGTTATTAAAGGCGGAAGTTGAAAGCAAGGTAATTTTTTGAGAGTCAATGGCCAGTCGAACGGAGCTTGCTATTTTAATGACCAAATCAAATAATATTTCTTCAAAATCACTTTTACCCAATACATTGCCCTTCAAATCAAAATGTTTGACCATATAAATGGTATCTCGCTCCGAATTCGAAAAGGCATAGGAAATATAATTCCGGCCAATCAAGATGGAGCAAACGATTTCTCTTTCTTTATGCAGAACAAATGACTTTTCTTCGATAATATAAGTGGGTTGCAGAGCCATGTGGGAAAGGAATTTAGGGCTTATTTTTTATCGATGAATAAAAACTTAATGGCAATGAGAATCATGAGTAGCCCAAATATTTTTTTGATGGTCAGGGTGGGAATATTTACAGCGAGTCGACCTCCAAAAAATCCGCCAACAACAAAGCCAATGCCTAAAATGATTGCAATCTTCCAGTCAACCATCCCATTTTGATGATAAGAATAGGCAGCTGCAAAACTCACAGGTAGAGAAAGCATGGCCAAAGTAGTGCCTTGAGCGGTATGTTGGTCAAGGTTAAACAAGAGTACCAGAGCCGGAACGATCACAATGCCTCCGCCGATACCGACCAAACTACTAAGCACGCCTGCAGCAGCGCCTAAAAGAATCAAACTCAAAATTGAGGTCAAAGTCATTGTTTCAGGGTTTAATGAAACAACAAAGAAACAGAATGTCCGTTTAATATTAATTGTGAATTACTTTTTTTTTCAAACTTTGGTTAATTCACGTATAAAATTATCTTTGTCACTTATAATTTTTAAAAATATATCTAAAAAACCGATTTATGGCAGACGTAAAATCAAATGTGTCAAGTACACCTACAGCGAAAAAAGGAACTAACACCATGTTGTTGAACTTAGTGATTGTGTTGATTTGTATTGCAGTGGCTCACGTTATATTTCATACTGTATTTGCCAGTACGAACAACTTCTCTGACGGTGCTGCAAGGCATCAACCTAAAAACCTGATGGGAACCATGTATTTGGGCGGTTGGGTTGTACCGATTCTGATGTCTACCTTTTTGGTTATGTTATCCTTCCTTGTTGAGCGTGCATTAACAATCTTCAAGGCCCGTGGTAAAGTGACTAATGCAGAATTTATCAAAAAAGTACAATTTCATTTGGCTTCTAAAAATGTAGACGCAGCTATTAGCGAATGTGATAAACAAGCCGGTAGCGTAGGTAACGTTATGAAAGCTGGTTTGAAAAAATACAAAGAAATGATCAATAATAGTGAGTTTGACACTGATCAGAAAATTGAACAAATCAAAAAAGAAGTTGAAGAAACAACTGCGTTGGAATTACCGATGTTGGAAAAGAATCTCGTGTTTTTATCAACCATTACCTCCGGTGCTACCCTCTTGGGGTTGTTTGGAACGGTAATGGGAATGATTCGTGCGTTCGCAGCGATGGCTAATGCCGGTGCACCTGATGCAAACGCCCTGGCTGCGGGTATCTCTGAGGCCCTGGTAAATACCGCCTTAGGAATTGGTACTTCTTTTATTGCCATGTTGGCGTATAACTTCTTTACCACTATCATTGATAACGTTACTTTCGGTATCGACGAAAGTGGATTCACTCTTGAACAAAGCTTTAAAGCCAACTATAAATAATTTATTATTTTTTAACCACTCGTCTTTCGGGGAAACTTCAACGTTTAAAAAAATAATAATTTATGTCAAAACACAAACTGCCCAGAAAAAGTACGCATATTGATATGACGGCCATGTGTGATGTGGCCTTCCTTCTGCTCACCTTTTTCATGTTGGCAACTAAATTTAAACCGGATGAACCGGTCGTCGTTCGAACACCTTCGTCGATTTCAGACATCATCATGCCCGAAAACTCTATCCTCCTGACGGTTGATCCTCAGGGAAAAGTGTATTTCGACTATGATAATAAAAAGGCCAAACGTATGTTGATTGAAAAAATCAATACGGAAAAAGGCCTGAATTTAATCGAAGAGGAAATGCAATCATTTGTGAATGGAGCCTCTTTTGGATTGCCATTTAATCAAATGAAGGCGTATTTGGCTATTCCGCCAATGGATCAGAAAAACTATCCTTTTACCGGAATTCCGGTTGATACTTCCTATGTAGCCGAAACCAATGAGTTAGGCTATTGGGTGCAGGCTGCCCGTTTTGCCGGTCAAGAAGAAGGACATCCACCGCGTATTTGTATCAAATGTGATGGGACCACTGTTTATCCAAGGGTTAAGGATGTAATCAAACCGCTTACCAGGAACAATATCGCCCGCTTTAATCTGTTGACTTCATTGGTAGCTGTTCCTC
>DAIRSC010000336.1:0-229 GCA_036804585.1 Chitinophagaceae bacterium | reverse complement strand
AAAATCATTTAGACAATGTCAGAAATACAAGAGAAATCCGGGGTTGGGAAGAAAGGCCCGGGCGTCAAGAAAGGGAAAAAACTATCGACGCTAATTGACTTGACTCCAATGGTGGATTTGGGATTCCTTTTAATTACCTTCTTTATCTTCACGACTACCATGAGTAAACCTAATACCATGGAATGCAATATGCCGGTTGATAAAGAAAATCTGAAGGATGAGGAAAAAA
>DAIRSC010000335.1:0-2643 GCA_036804585.1 Chitinophagaceae bacterium | reverse complement strand
CACGGGTTACCGCTACAAAAAACAAACGACTCAACTCTTCTGAAATATGCTTGTCATTTTCTTCTTTCTGTTGTGAAAATAAGTTATCCGGCAAAGCATACTTTCCAACATTCCCTTTCCCTTTATCACTCCATGCCTCTGTGGTGGTATTCATTAAAAACACATATTCAAACTCCAGCCCTTTACTGCCATGAATGGTGAGTAAATTGACGCCTTGCTCATTTCCATACAATCGATACAATGGTATGCGTATTTTTTCTGAATCCATTAAATCAATGGTATCCACCAGGTCACTCAAATCCTGTTGCGGATTACGATGCATCTCGTCTTTCACAAAATCCATCAAGGAACGCAGCACTTCCAGATTCCACATTTTATTCGATGAATCATTCAATGCCATTCCAATAAACCCTCCTTCTAACAGGATGTTTTCAAATAGCTGTATAACGGTTGTATTGTAACTATCCTTGATCCATTTTTCCAACAAATGACTCAAACGAATCATGGCATCGTGTGACTTGCTTTCAAACAAAGTCGGATTCACAGTTTCCTTCCATTCCTGCAACCAGGTCCTGAGAGAGGCTTTTGCTTTACTACTACGTTTTTCGTCATGGACTTGTATACTGGCCTTGGCGACCTCAGTAGCGGGAATACCAAATAAATCAAAATGTAAAATCTTGAAAAGCATTTCATCACCACTAAATGGAATATGCCTTTCGGCGGCGATATACCTTAAAATGGTGATTAGTTTTTTCGAAATGGCTATTTGAAATAAATCCTCCTTCCGTTTTGAATAAAATGGAATTCCTTTTTCTTTCATGAATTTCATCAATTCATCGCCCCACTTGTTTTCCTTATATAAAACGGCAATTCGTTGCGGATCGACTCCGGAGGCAATTAATCCGGCTATTTCAGTACAAATTCCGGCCATCTCCTGAAACGTATTTTCGTAAACCCTCAATTCAGGCAATTGCTGACTGTTTATACGCTTGGAATTGGCCGCTAAAAGATGTTTGATCAAATGCGGATATTTACTACTTAAACGGGTCTTGTTATTTTCAATCACCGATTGCGACAACTCCAAAATAGATGGTGTTGAACGGTAGTTTGATTGTAACACAATATCCGCCAGCATACTTGTATATTTGTTTCTGTACGATTCGATATTTTCAATATTGGCACCCTGAAAACGATAAATCGATTGATCATCATCACCTACTACAAATACGTTGGGTTGTTCCTGATAGGCTGTCAATAAATCAACCAATTTGTTTTGTGACCCACTGGTATCCTGAAACTCATCGACCAAAATAAATTGAAATTGTTCCTGTTGATCAGCTAACAGGTAATCATTATTTTCAAAAGCCTTGATCACCCAGTTAATCATATCATCAAAATCATAACGATGATGATCAGACATCATTTGCTGATAAGAATCAAAGGCTGCAGCTGCATGCCACAACAATTTCATTTTTTGGGTTTCCGCTTCAATTTCATGCACTTTTAAATCGCCCTTTTTGTAAGCGCCCGCTTTTGATTTTCCAGATACTTTATAGATGTATCGTTCCATCGTTGGTAAACGGTTCAAGTACTCATCAACTTGTTGCTGAATAAATTGACTGCTCCATCCTTCGCGCTTCATCGTGACGAATAAATTCTCGAGTCGATTACTTTCAAAATACGCATCACCTCTGAATCTTTTTAAGGGGTTATCCTCTTTGAAGCCATCAATCAACTGATGCAAAAATGTAATCCGCTCCAAATCAGATATCGGATCTAAACTACTTCGATTAAACAAACCCACATTTTCCTGAATGATTTGGTTACAATAACTATGAAAAGTATGAATATGGACCCGATATGCATCTGCTCCAATCATACTCTGAAGCCTTTTACGCATCGCCACCCGCCCTGCATCGGTGTAAGTCAAACACAAAATATTTTCGGGCAAATAATCTGTCTCCAATAAAATCTTACCAATGCGGGCCGAAAGGATTTGGGTTTTACCTGTTCCGGGACCGGCAATCACCAGCACCGGACCATAAATCTGATCTACGGCTTTTCGTTGTTCTGCATTCAGACCCTGATATATTTCTTCAAAACGGTGATGGAGTTGTGCGCGATTCATAGTTCGTCAATAAAAAAGTAAAGGTAATCATCTGCTACATAAGGAGTTTACGTAAGAAAATTAATTGTCCAAAAACATTCAATCAGGCTGATGAATAACATTTATCAATGGTTTGAAGGAACAAATAATTTTGAATATTCGCTCAAATGGTTGTAGTTTTGCATCTGATTCAGAAGCAGTTACACGCTTTCCACTAAAGCGTTCTGTATTCGGTGATTCAACAATTTAGCCTTACAGATATTAATCAACTTTTACCCTTCGTTTTAAAACGAAACCGCTTGAAATTATGAATTATGACATTATTCAACTGAACGACATGATCGTTCCGGAATTATTGGATATAGCCGAAAAATTGGCTGTTCCTGAAGCCAAAGCATTGGATAAACAAAACCTCATCTACAAAATCTTAGATGCCCAGGCACTCACTCCACTAACGGAGAAAGATAAAAAACCAAAATCGAAAAAAGCTTCTCCGAAAACAGTATCTGAAGAAACCCCATCAGACGCTCCGGCGC
>DAIRSC010000334.1:0-2652 GCA_036804585.1 Chitinophagaceae bacterium | reverse complement strand
GAACGAAAATTACTTCATCATGTACTGGAATCAACTATTTTCACGTTCATCAGCAGACCCTACATAGTCTTTCATGTTACTGGCAATAGTACTTGAAGAAGAAATATGCTTTAATTAATCTATATTAATGTCCGGAAACATTCAACTTTTCAGGTTCATGTTTGTGCTTAAACAACAATGCAAAAAGTATAGCAATCACCAAGGCATATGCCGCAAAAACCAGCCAAATCATATGCCAATCCTTGGAACCATCATGCGTGAAAAAACGATCAATCAAAATACCACTCACCGAACTACCCATCATCGCACCTATCCCATTGGTCATCATCATAAACAACCCCTGAGCACTGGAGCGAATACCCGAATCAGTGGTCGTTTCCACAAAAAGTGACCCGGAAATATTAAAGAAATCAAAGGCCATTCCATATACTATACAAGATAAAATAATCATCCACAGTCCCGATGAAGGATCACCATAAGCAAACAAACCAAAACGTAAAACCCAGGCAGCCATGCTGATTAACATGACCTGTTTGATACCAAAGCGTTTGAGAAAGAATGGAATTGCCAGAATAAATAAGGTTTCTGAAATCTGAGAGATGGACATGATTAAAGTACTGTACTTTACAACCACGGAATCGGCATACTTCGGAATATTGGCGAACTCCGACAAAAAAACGTCACCATACATATTCGTTAATTGAAGAGCAGCGCCTAAAAACATTGAAAAAATAAAAAACAATGCCATTTTATAATTGGCGAATAATTTAAATGCACTGAGTCCCATTATTTCCATCACCCCTGCATTTTCCGAAACCAATCGCTGTGGTTTACACTTCGGTAAGCTAAAAGAATAAATGCCTAACAAAACCGACGAAATTGCCGAAATCAAAAACATATTTGCACTGGCTTTATTCCCACTCAAGTTGGTCAGCCACATGGCAGCAATAAATCCAACAGTTCCCCAAACACGAATAGGTGGAAATACCTTCACCACATCATAGCCTTCTGCTTTCAGAATATGATAAGCAACAGAATTAGAGAGTGAAATCGTGGGCATATAACAAATCATGGCTGCCAAAATCACCCAAAAAAAAGTGCCCGCATCATTCACTTGTGGGATGAATGCCAAACATATTCCTGTGAGGATATGTAAAATGCCATACAATTTTTCGGTATTGATCCACTTGTCAGCCATAATGCCGGTCAATGCAGGCATAAACAAAGACGAAATCCCCAGGGTAGAAAAAATAGCCCCGAACTCCGCACCATTCCATTGTTTGTTTACAAACCAATAATTACCAACAGTAATGAGCCATGCTCCCCACACAAAAAATTGCATAAAGCTCATCACGGTTAACCTTAATTTAATCTGCATTTACTTGTTTTTATGTCCGGTAAATCTATAGTTTATGCGTTTAAACTCCAAACATATCCGATTGTTCTGCAAACTCAAGTGTTTAAATGAGTATAAGCAGAAGGTTTTTTAGTTCGTTTTTTGTTTTATGCCTTGCCGCTCAAATTAGAATTGTTTGTTTCATTCAATTCAGGATTATATAAAAATATGATATATTTGCTCCTCGATTTTTAAATGGTCTCGTAGCTCAGTTGGATAGAGCAACAGCCTTCTAAGCTGTAGGTCTTTGGTTCGAATCCAAACGGGATCACCGCTAACCGCTGAAAGGCGGTTTTTTTTTTGATAAAAATTTTCTTAACGAATTCTGCACTTTCCTTCATGACACAGAATAATCCGTAAAGAGGCTATTCTTATAAAAATATAAAAATTTGTTGACTGCTCAAATAAGATGCATTGGCCCAAAAATCAGACGATTTAGCAATGCAGAAACGATAGAAACGGTAAGGCCTGCAGCTCGCCATAACGGGGTAGGGCGCTCAGTGGATTACCTGCCCGGCGTCCCTGATTTACGAAAATAATATCCCCCCCCTCTCGAATATTTTCAGCTTCTTCGTTTGGGTTCGTATATTTTTTTGATGATTCGAATACAGTTTTTCGGATAATTTATGTATTCATTATATATTTGATTACATTTTATTCATTGAAAACACTCGTTTTTTGTTATGTTGCGTACTTTAATCGTTGATGATGAACACCTGAATATTGTTTTACTAGAGTCTCTTTCGGCTAAATATTGCCCCGAAATAGAAATCATTGCCAAAGCAGATAATGTGGATGATGCCATTGATATTTGCCTGAATCAAAAGCCCGATTTGATGTTTTTGGATATTCAAATCCACAATCAAACAGCCTTTGATATTCTCGAAGCCATTGCCGAAATTCCCGTGATGGTAGTGATGGTGACCGCTTACGAAAATTATGCCCTCAAAGCCATTAAAAATTCCGTCATCGATTATTTGTTGAAACCGGTCAGAATTTCTGAGTTTCGGGATGCCGTAGTTAAAGCCGTGAAGTTAAAATCGGAGCGCACAGCCGAAAATCAGGTAAACGAGCAAAGTACTGATTTTTATTTGGCCTTGCCATCAGCAAATAAGTTGGTGATTGCGGTTGCCAAGCAAATCATAAGGCTCGAAGGGATGAGCAATTATACCAAGATTTATACAGAAAGCGGACAGTGCCATACGGATACCAAAACGCTTAAAGAGTATGAACTTAAATTACCTCCCGAAATGTTT
>DAIRSC010000333.1:0-2653 GCA_036804585.1 Chitinophagaceae bacterium | reverse complement strand
CGTGAAACTGAACAAGAATGGATAGATATGATTGGTGGCGAAAATGAAGTAGACAGAACTTTTGTTATCGCAAACTCCGCAAATGTCATTTCTTACCTCATTGACAAATATGATATGGCTCAGCATTATCAGATCGATACGAATGCCCCAAAAGCCGCGCAAAAAATCTATAAACGATTCACTAAAAATTACATCGTTTCACGCACCGGATACAAACACCTTGAAATCACTTTCACCGATGAAGATCACGAATTGGCTCATCAAATTGTGAATGAAGCCATCAATCGAACTGAATTTCTCATCCGAAAACTTTACGCCAATATCAATAAACAATTGGCCGTTGCCATCGAAACACGCAAAGACTCTCTGGATCAAGAATTAGACACTTATACCGATTCCCTCATTCAATGCAGGGTTAGATATGGCATTTACGACCTGATTGGCCCCGGCAGAAAAAACAATGGTTCTTTCGTCCCCAAAGGGAGTGGTCTTGCTTATGCAGAAGGACTTGAAGTGATCCAAAATATCGAAGAAATGAAAGCCCGGCTGGCGATTGACCGGGCCAGATATCATACCCTTGCCAACGAATTTAAAACGGCCACCTTTGAAGGATTTCCTATGTTGCATGTTGTGCAGTGGGCTACTCCCAATGGACCGAAAGCCGGACCATTCAGGACGATTGGTGTAATTACAGCATTTGCTTTAGCCCTTGTATTCGGACTCATACTTGCTGTCCTCATTGAGATCATGAAAGCCAACAAAGATCTAATCAAACCATGATGTCGAAGTGGTTATACCGCGAATCGGTCTGGTTTACAGGCGCCTGTTTAATCTATTCAATACTGGCTTTTTGGGCTGTGTGGACCGAAAATTACCTACTCATGCTTTTGCCCTTAGGTGCAGCTGCAGCGATCTTTTTCTTGAAAGATGTACGCATTCCCTTTGTGTTGCTCTGTGGAAGCATTCCCTTTTCATTCAACCTCATGGGCATGACCAATATTGGTATGGACTTCCCCGATGAAGCGCTGATGTTATGGACAACTGCCATGTTTCCACTTTTTCTGTTACTCAACCCTTTCAAACTTTCTCTTCAAAAATGGATCACTCATCCATTATTGTGGTTACAATTACTGGCCTTCTTATGGATGTTTGTGAGTGTTTTGTATTCCGAAAATGTGGTTCTGTCTTCAAAATATCTGCTGAAACGAATCTGGTATTTGGTCCCCTTTTTAATCTGGCCCATATTTTTATTCCAAGATCGCAAACTGATGATTCGTTGTTATCAAGGGATGTTCCTAACCTTGTTGCTTGTCACTTGCATTGTGCTGATTCGTTTCAGCGCAGTTGGCTTTCGATTTGAAGAAGTTCATGACCCCTTGCAGCCTTTCTTTATCAATCATGTGATGTATGGTTCCATGCTATCATGTTTTATTCCATTGGCAGCCGGAGCAATATTTTTATCCCGCAAATTCAGCATTCAGTGGATGATTGCCATCATAGGTCTATTTGTTTTTGTTTTAGCCGTTTATCTTTCATACTCAAGGGCTGCCTGGATGGGCGTCATTTTTGCCATGGGCACCTGGCTATTTATTCGATTAAAATGGATGCATCAGGCGATGCTGGTTTTTTTTGCTTTGGTGCTCAGTGCAGTGCTTTGGTTGAGCCAGAATAATACCTACCTGAATTACAAACCCAAGTTTGAAAAAACGATCATGCATGAATCTTTGGAAGATCATATCATGGCAACCATACAGGGGACAGATATTTCTTCGGCAGAACGATATTATCGTTTGATTGCCGCCATTCGTATGAGTCAGGATAGGCCCATCACAGGAGTTGGGCCCAATAATTTTTACGATTATTATAAGTCATACACAATTACCTCCTTCCGAACCTGGGTGAGCCGCAATTTTGAACGCTCCACGACCCATAATTATTTTCTGTTTATGCTGGTTGAACAAGGTTACCCGGCTATGATTATTTATGCGGCCATGATCTGGTCTATTTTCTTTTTTGGCCAGCGACTTTATCATCGATTATCCGACAAAGGGGAAAAGATCATTGTTATATCCGTGATTTGTATGCTAGCATCTTTGTTCATCAATAATTTTTTCAGTGAATTGCTGGAAACCGACAAAATAGGAAGCCTCTTTTTACTCGGTATTGCGGTTTTGGTCATTTATGATATTAAAAAAATGCCGAAATACCCTACAAGCGTTATTGCCCAAGAAGTTTAGGCGCGTAATTTCACGCCTGATTTGCCCCCTTCTATTGTATGTACAGAATGAGACCATTGCAAAAGTCATTTGGCAAAAATGTTCAAGGCTTTTTAAATTATTCAACTGTGATTGATCTCTTTGATCAGGAGCAGATGAAAAATTTGGAGGAACGAAAAAATTTGAAGCAAAAGGACTATTTCAATCTTTTCAACCCAAATTTTGCGGATGGACACAGTCAAGGGCAAAACAAATCAAAAAACCAAATACTTCGGCTAATACCGATTACATACTCATAGGAGTCCAATTTCATCTCAGACTCATTGTATTAAATTCATGTAGTATCGGTAATTTCCACTTCATAACCCAAATAGTCTTTGGACTATTTAGGGCTTGCTGATTATCTCATAGGCGCTTCAAATTCAAGGAAGCGTTCG
>DAIRSC010000332.1:0-2684 GCA_036804585.1 Chitinophagaceae bacterium | reverse complement strand
ACAACAAACAAAGAGGCTTGTAAAAATGTGTTTTTTCATGAAATTAAATTTTAGATTTTAGCCGGTTGTTATTTTATCAGTCTTGCTTGGGTATTCGTCTGTTCTTTACACGATGAACGATTTATACCTTATCTGATTTCAAAAATAGATAAATTAATTCAAAAAAAACTCCAATTTCCCTGTCCTCGTAGAGCCTCCGTTTCGTCACTCTGCGGTATATTAAAGATCATTTCTGTTCATTTATACTGCCAGGTCACTAAATGCTCCGCAGAGTCCGACTTTGGCAGTTGACAATTTATTGAACAATTTCCACTATCGGTCGGTGTCCTCACCGACCGATATACTTTACATGCCATAAAAGTTAGTAAGAAAGTTAAATTCATCGTAACCGGTTTTATAAAATAGTGCGCTGCTCCATCTATATTCCTCTGGTAAATTTGACAGTTGCCATTTTTCTTGAATTGGATTATTATGAATATAGGCTAGCTTCTGTTCAAAGATAGATATTGTACTCAACGGAATAGCTAAAGGATCTCGTTTCCAAAATTGGTAGTTCCTGTCGCGTTTATTTGAAACAAAATCGTTCAACAAACTTGGATTGTTTGATTGCAAAATCTTCTTAAACCTATGAGCTGTATATTTAGCAAAACTGCTTCCAATACCCTCTTTGCCATTTTGTTGATGCATTCTCCAAAGTAAGTGTACATGATTAGGCATTATAACATAGCCATATATTGTTGCCATTCTTTTTCAACAAAATATTTCCATGATTGAATAATTTGAATTTTAAATACATCATCTGCAAGTAAAGGTTTGAATTTGAAAATCGTTTCTGTATTGAAATAAAGAAATTCTTCAAACATTTGACCTTGCCGTTTGTGAATAGCATTTATCATGTTGCTCGTAGGTTTATGAGGCTAAATTATACAATTATACCTATCGACGATTTTCAATTAGCCACTAAAAATAAAATTGTAAAACAATTAATTTAACTACCCTAGTCTGAAAAAAAAACAAAAGTACTCGGTCAGTGAGGACACAGACCGATAGGAAAAAGCTTTCACGTTAACCGGCAGACCCTAGTTAATCAAATTTACGATGATGATGCGATTAAAACGAGTACTTACCATACTTATTGATTCCCCTGTACCAAATACCAATCAACCCAGGCATCCATCTGTTGCACAGAGTTAGGTCGAAG
The DNA here is from genome assembly GCA_036804585.1 of Chitinophagaceae bacterium. Taxonomy (GTDB): domain Bacteria; phylum Bacteroidota; class Bacteroidia; order Chitinophagales; family Chitinophagaceae; genus OLB11. The sequence goes on along the minus strand of DAIRSC010000332.1, from coordinate 1,483 downwards.
AATAATCTCACGTTTCTTGTCGAGTAAAAAAATAATTGGTGTACCGAATACATAGTAGTTCTTCACATTCTCACCTTCCCACTTTTTATAATCGCAAGAAGATAAAAACGGAAAGTCTTTGGTAAACTTCTCAAATGATGATTTGTCTTCATCCAGGGATACAAACACCACTTCCACACCCTGTGATTTCCATTTGGTATAATTCCTGGCAATCGCCGGTAATTCTTCCGTACACTTATGACACCAGCTTGCACCAAATACAACCACTGTGTAATGACTGTTCAAGTCTGACAGTTTTTTAGGAAGTTTATTGTCAACCGTATTGAATACCAACTCCGGTGCAATATTCCCTTTTTTCATAGCTCGGTATGTTTCCAGTTGTTTGGCCAGGTCGCTATTGAGGGTGCAACTCACATCATTGAGAACTTTTAATGCAAGATATTCAGAGGCTTGAAACAAGCTGTGTCGTTCGAGCAAGTCGAAGAGATAATCGGTTACTTCATTGAGTTTTTTTTCATCCTTGAGTAAGTGCAGCATCATGGCATCGATGGAAGTTTTCATTTCCACATAAACTGAGTCCAATGGTTTACCGCAATTTTCGAGCAGCCAGAAATGGTTATCGATGGCATCTTTAAACAAGCCGCTTTTGTAGAGGCGATTGTCAGTATAATCGAGAGCGCGGAAGGCGGCTATGGTAGCCGGCATTTCCTTAGTGCGATACTGGGCCACCACCGAAACCGAACTCACAAGTTTACGGATGGGTAAAAACCAAGACACATAACTGTTTACCGGCAAACCGGATAGAAACTGTTTTTCCTCTTTTCGAAGTCTTTCCTCCTCTTGTTGAATAGCCAAAATCGGTTTCATTTGCTTATTAAAAAATGAATCCATTGTATATACCTTCTCCAGATATTCCCATGCACTGAGTACCTGCTCACGTTTGGGTTGTTCAGTGGCGTATTGCCCGAAAAATTGATTTGCCTTTCCTTTAAGTACCTGTATGGATTGTGACTCATTCAACGATTTACCTTCAATTTGTATATCCTCTCCGCTAAGGAGCACAAAGAAGGGTTTCTCGTTTTCTATTTGCAAGGCACCTACACCATAATCGCTTTTGTTGTAGCTGAGTGTAAAGTTACCTGCGGCATCAGTGGTACCGTTATTAATGGGGTGGGTTTTGAGCCCGTTGAAGCCCTCGAGTATGATCTTTTTGTTCGCCAACAGGGAAAGCCTGCCGTTGATACGTTGGGCTGATAAGCATGTTGTGAATAACAGTAAAGTAATAAAAAGTTTGTTTGTTTTTTTCATGATATAATATTGAATATGTCCCACTATATTGCCTGAGATCTTTTTGCTCTCTTTTTTATGGATAAAAATACGAACTCAAGTTTTACAAAAGGTGAAAGCGGATGAAACGGATCATTTAAATAGGGTCTGCTGATTAACGTGAAAATAGTTGATTCCAGTAAATGATGGAGTAATT
>DAIRSC010000331.1:0-2703 GCA_036804585.1 Chitinophagaceae bacterium | reverse complement strand
CCAAAAAACGCGAATGCTGGGCAGAATTGCCCCTAAATTCACCATGGATTCAAGTTGAATTATAGTAATTTCGCTCTCCAAAAGAATAGGATGATTTATATTTTCAGGAAAGAAATCAATGCCTTTTTCAGCTCTCTAATGGGTTACATCTCGGTGATTGTCATTTTACTCGTCATGGGATTTTTTCTTTGGTTTTATCCGGATAATAATATGCTCGATGATGGCTATGCAACCATGGATAAATTTTTTAATCTTGCACCATGGGTCCTGCTATTTTTATTACCTGCCATCACTATGCGAAGTTTTTCGGATGAATTCAGGTCCGGGACTATTGAAATATTATCGACCTTACCATTGAGAGAAAAAGATATCGTTTTGGGTAAATTTTTTGCTGCCTGGTTGTTGGTTGTCTTTTCAATCCTCCCAACCTTGTTATACGTTTTTTCCTTGGCCAGTCTATCGGCTATCCCTGACAATCTGGATACAGGCGGAATTATAGGTTCATATATTGGCTTACTCTTTTTATGCGGAGCCTTTACGGCAGTCGGCCTATTTTGCTCCACCCTGACCAACAATCAGGTGATTGCCTTTTTGATCGCTATTTTTATCAACTTCATTTTATATTCCGGATTTGAGACACTCAGCAGACTGGAAGTATTCACCGGAACACTCGATTATATCATAAGTTCTATTGGCATGGAGTCGCATTATCGTTCTATTAGCAGAGGATTGATAGACACCCGGGATTTGGTTTACTTCCTGAGTGTCATTGCCATTTTTATCCTGGCCTCAAGATTTTCATTACAAAAAAGAAAGTTGGCTTAAACAGATCTCATTTATGTCAGCAACAAAAACTATATATCGTAAATATTAGATTCTGTTCGTGTTTATTGTGCTTTTGCTGTTCTTGTTTAATATAATCATTACAAGACTCCATAAACGCATTGACCTCACTTCAGAAAATCGTTTCTCCTTAAGTAATCCAACCAAAAAACTATTAAAATCTCTCAAAGAACCTGTCATCATTGAGGTTTATTTAAAAGGCAAATTCCCTTCAGGCTTCCAGCGATTGGCAGAATCCGTAAACGATATATTGACTGAATTTCAGGAAGAAGGTAACCGACAAATTCGTTTTCAATTTATCAATCCTCTGGAGGGAATTGAAGATAAGGATAAGAAAGCAGTCTTTGAATCACTGGCATCAAAGGGCATCAATCCGGTGAATTTAAAAGTTCAACAGGATGAAGAAGATGGCTATTCCGAAAAAATCATTTTCCCATCAGCTAAATTATCTTACAACCATAAAGAGGTAGCCGTCAATTTATTGGAAAGCCATATCAGTATGAGCCCTTCTGAAAAGTTGAACTACGCTTCTTCCATGTTGGAATACAAATTTGCTTCCGCTATCAAATCTCTCATTTTACCGGACAAAAAACATATCGCCTGGTTAGTGGGGCATGGTGAAGTGATTGGAATGAACACGTTTGATATCTTGAACACCCTGACTAAATATTACAAAGTTGATACCCTCGATATCACCCAAAATATAGAAATCGGTAACTTTTACGATGCCATCGTCATTGCTAAACCTACCCAACCTTTTGATGATAAAAACAAATTCAAAATTGATCAGTATATCATGCATGGAGGCAGAGTACTTTGGTGTGTAGATCAAATGCAATTCACCATGGATTCTCTGATCCAAAGCCGTGCCGGAATGGCTTTGGACATGGGGCTGAATCTCGATGATATGTTATTCAAATATGGGGTACGAATGAATCCCGACTTAATTGAAGACTATCAGCAGGCCAATCCAATTCCGGTTACCGTGGGTATGATTGGCAATAATCCTGACATCCGTCTGATCCCTTGGCTTTATAATCCTTTTTCGATTTCTACTTCCAAACACCCACTGGTCAATAATCTGGATGCGGTGATGTTTATGATGGCTAGCAGTATAGATACCATTGCAGCCCCGGGAATTACTAAAACCATATTATTACACTCCTCCAACAGAAGCCGACGAATGCCGGCACCTGTTCGCATTAGTATGTCGAGTTTAAAGTTTGCCCCACAACCCGAACTGTATAAGGAAAAACAAATTCCCATGGCTGTTTTATTAGAGGGCCGCTTCTCTTCAATCTACGCCAATCGTTTAGACCCGAACTTTATTCGAGTTTATCAGGATTCTTTGAAAAAAACATTTTTAGAGACTGCCGAAAAAGCCGGTAAAATGATCGTGGTATCTGATGGAGATATTGTCGCCAACGACTATATCCAATCCAGAGGCCCCTTGGAATGTGGTTTTTATAAATACACGGAACAACAATTTGCCAATAAGACCTTTATCTTAAATGCGCTGGAGTATTTAACCGACGAATATCAAATTCTTGAAGCCCGCAACAAAAACCTAACCTTACGTTTGCTCGATACAACCAGAATCAAAAAAGAAAAAATGCGCTGGCAATTATTGAATACCGCATTGCCTGTATTGTTGGTCATCTTCTTCGGAAGTGCATGGCTCTTTTTTCGTAAAAAACGATATGCCGGCATTCATCAAAAAAGCTCGGCTCGCCAGATACCTGATAATTTTTAAATCACATCCCGGATACCATCTAAACCCTCCAAAAATTTAGATAGGGTCTGCTGATTAACATGAAAATAGTTGATTCCAGTACATGATGGAGTAATTTTCGTTCATTT
>DAIRSC010000330.1:0-2715 GCA_036804585.1 Chitinophagaceae bacterium | reverse complement strand
ATTCTCCCCATCATGTACTGGAATCAACTATTTTCACGTTAATCAGCAAGCCCTACGTAAACTCCTTATACAGGTTTAGCAATATCTTTATACCGTGAATACGATGTTTAATGACGGTCAACTTAAAAAGGGGAGAGGTGCTCAAACGAATCCTGCCAATCGATTTCAGTTAAGGTCGTATCAGATTGATCATCTTGAAGCCATCGATGATTGGGAACAACAAAAATTGGAGACCACTTACTATGATGAGCAAAGTCGTACAATTGTCAATAAAATAAATAGTCCGGATATTCCACTATCTTGGTCCTTAAATCCCTATCAGGGTTGTGAACACGGTTGTATTTACTGTTATGCCCGAAATTCCCATGAATATTGGGGATTAGGTGCCGGAACAGATTTCGAAAGTAAAATCCTCATCAAGAGACAAGCACCTCAGATGCTCCGTGAACTCTTTTCTTCCAAAAAATGGCATCCTTCACCCATCTCTTTGAGTGGAAATACCGACTGTTATCAACCCATTGAACGTAAATTGGAATTAACCCGATCTATTTTGCAGGTATGCCTGGATTATGGAAATCCGGTAGGTATCATCACCAAAAATGCCCTGGTACTCAGAGATTTAGACATCCTACAAGATCTAAATGCTAAAAAATTGGTATATGTTTACATTTCCGTTACCAGCATGGATGAAACGTTAAGAAGGAAATTGGAGCCACGAACTTCAACTTATTCTCAGCGTATTTCTATCATCGAACAATTAAGTAAAGCGGGTATTCATTGTGGTGTGATGAATGCCCCCATTATTCCCGGCTTAAATGATACCCATATGTATGAAGTATTGCGGCAAGCATCTCATGCAGGTGCTAAATCGGCTGGTTATACAATCGTCCGTCTCAATGGTGCCATCGGAGGTATTTTTAAAGATTGGTTAGAAAAGGCCTATCCTGAAAAGGTTTCTAAAGTATGGAACAGTATTCAGGGCATTCATGGTGGATCAGTTGCAGATTCCCGATTTCATACCCGCATGAGAGGTGAAGGAGCCTTTGCAGATATTATTTCACAGCAGTTTAAACGCTATGTGAAACAATTTGGTTTAAACGAAACAGCCTTCGAATTTAATCTGGAAGCCTTTTGCAGACTACAACCCGGTCAACTTCGTTTATTTTAATCATCGAATTCGCCATAAATTGCATTACCGGAAACAGCCAGAAGATATTAACTTTGCGCAAATCCATATTTTGAGAACCATTTTAGATAAGCAGAAATTTAAAGTAGTCATCGAACGACTATCGCATCAGCTCATCGAAAATCACTGTGATTTTAGTCATTCTGTTCTGATAGGTATACAGCCAAGAGGGATATTTCTCGCAGAACGTATTCATGGTTATACCCAGCAATTGATTCAAAAAAACATTCCTTATGGGAAATTAGATATTACTTTTTACCGCGATGATTTTAAAAGCGGGAAGGAAATTTTAATCCCCTCCGATACCAATATCGATTTTTCATTGGAAGGCAAAAAGGTGATTTTGGTAGATGATGTTTTATTTACCGGCAGAACGATACGTTCGGCGATGGATGCAATATTGGATTTTGGAAGACCAGATAAAGTAGAGCTAATGACCTTAATCGATCGTCGATTTAGTCGGGAGTTTCCGATACAAGCCGATTATGTTGGATTAACCATTGATTCAATCATTACTCAAAAAGTAAAAGTTTACTGGAAAGCTCAGGACAAAAAGGATGAAGTTGTATTGTTGGACCCTGATAAAAAGGAATCGTAATGGGATTATCTACCAAACATCTATTGGGCATTAAAGACCTTCAGGCTTCGGACATTGATTTAATTTTTAAAACGGCGGATAACTTTAAAGAGGTACTCAAAAGACCTATCAAAAAAGTACCTTCCTTGCGGGATACGACTATTGTCAATTTATTTTATGAAAATTCAACCCGGACCAGAATATCGTTTGAATTAGCCGAAAAACGTTTGGGTGCAGATACCATCAACTTTACGGCCAGCGGTTCGAGTGTAAGCAAAGGTGAAACACTGATAGATACAGTGAACAATATTCTGGCCATGAAGGTGGATATGGTGGTAATGCGTCATAGTGCCAGCGGTGCTCCTCATTTTTTGTCGAAACATATTCCTGCGGCGATCGTAAATGCCGGCGATGGAACCAATGAACATCCTACACAAGCATTGTTAGATGCTTTTTCCATTCGAGAAAGACTCGGTCATCTTAAAGGTAAAAAGGTTGCTATCTTGGGGGATATCATGCATTCCAGAGTGGCTCTTTCTAATATTTATTTATTGAAGAAAATGGGTGCAGAAGTAATGGTTTCCGGACCACCAACGCTTATTCCAAAACATATTCAAGCTTTAGGGGAAGAAGTGCCCTATGATATCCGGGACGCGCTTAATTGGTGTGATGTAGCAAATATTTTGCGTATTCAGCTGGAACGACAAAACATGCCACTCTTCTCATCGCTGAGAGAATATTCGCTGTATTATGGTGTCAATCAGGCGATTCTTGATTCTTTGAAAAAAGAGATTCTGATTATGCATCCCGGGCCCATCAATCGGGGGGTGGAGTTAAGTTCGGATGCCGCAGACAGCAAACATAGTATGATTTTAGTTCAGGTTGAGACTGGAGTCGCGGGTCTGATGGCGGGTTTGTATCTTCTTTCCGGAAAGCAGGATTTAGCCTAGAT
>DAIRSC010000329.1:0-2721 GCA_036804585.1 Chitinophagaceae bacterium | reverse complement strand
TTACGAGCAAAGTCAATGAGGTTTGGATGGACTCATCACTTTTGTTTTTAAGTCGAACAGTAAGCGGATTAGGTTCGTTGAGTAGAAGAGAGGGGTTTTCGAAAAAGGCAGTATCCAGCGAAAGATTATTGGTTTTTGTAGGTTGAACACTTACAAAATATTTACGGATTGAATCCGTTAGAGGCGCATTCAAGTCGAACTGACTTTTTTGAAAATCAGATATATGAATGATTTCATGTCTTCTGCCGGGTAGGGTGCTCAGTAGTTTTTTTTGTTTATCAAGGATACTGCCCAAATTTCGGGTTCTTGCACTGATACGGATTTGGTTTAACTGTTGAAGGGCTTCATCCCGCCCCATAAACTTATTTTCATTTAAGCCAAAATCATTGCTCAATACCTGAATTTGATCATTCGGACCGGATTTTCCGATGATATCAGCTGCCTTTCCTTTCGCAATGTCTAATAGTGATAGATTTCCTTTGAGGCTGCCCATACTGAAAGAGTTATCGATATAGATACTCAGCGCCAGAGGCCCTTTTTGCATGGCGTCGCGGTCGCTGTTCCAGAAAGGTTGTGCAAATGCGCAAACCAAAGCAAACAATGCCGCGATTCGCGAAAGAAGAATGAGTAGGTTTTTAAGTTTAGATTGTTTATGGGTTTGTTCCTGTAATTCTTTCAGAAAGCGAATATCCGGGAACCGCACCTTTTTGTACTTCCTGAAATTGAATAAATGAATCAGAATGGGAATCGCAACACTGACCCCTGCGATCAGGAAAAAAGGGAATAAAAAATTCACGATGGCAAAAATAAGGTTTTCGGCATGAAAAATAGGGTCGGCTTTTGAGGCCCAAATGATAATAAAATGCAAAAACAGCTTGCCCAAACTAAATCAGGCCTGATGAAAAAGATTACTTAGGGAGTAACAGAACTATAGAAAAAGACTATAAATCGAATTTGATCCCTTGCGCAAGAGGAAGTTTGTTCGTAAAATTGATGGTATTGGTTTGACGACGCATATAAACTTTCCAGGCATCTGAACCACTTTCGCGGCCACCGCCCGTTTCTTTTTCGCCACCAAATGCCCCACCAATTTCGGCACCGCTTGTTCCAATATTCACATTGGCAATTCCGCAGTCACTGCCGGCATGCGATAAAAACTGTTCTGATTCACGCATGTTCAGGGTCATGATGGCGCTGCTCAAACCTTGCGGCACATCATTTTGCATGGCAATGGCTTCGTCGAGGGTTTTGTACTTCATGAGGTAGAGAATCGGGGCAAAGGTTTCATGCTGAACGATTTTAAAACTGTTTTTCGCTTCAATCACAGCAGGTTTTACGTAGCATCCACTTTCAAATCCTTTCCCTTTTAATAGGCCACCTTCAACCAAAACTTTACCACCCTCAGCCTTGGCTGCTTCAATGGCTTGTAAGTAGGAAGCTACTGCATCTTTGTCAATCAAGGGGCCAACATGATTTTTTTCGTCGAGTGGATTGCCAATTTTGATTTGTTTATAGGCATTGACCAATTTTTCAGTAAATTTCTTATACACTTTTTCATGGATAATAAGTCGACGAGTAGAGGTGCAACGTTGTCCAGCTGTTCCGACAGCACCAAACACACATCCAATCAAGGACATATCCAAATCAGCATGTTCAGAAATAATGATGGCATTGTTACCACCTAATTCCAATAAGCTACGTCCCAGACGTTCACCCACAGCGGCTCCGATCGCCTTACCCATACGGGTGCTTCCAGTTGCAGATATCAATGGAATTCGCGAATCACGACTGAGCCATTCGCCCACTTCACGACCACCATTAATCAGACAACTTACCCCTTCAGGAACCTGATTGCGTTTAAACACATTGCTGATAATTTGTTGGCAGGCAATGCCACACAAAGGTGCTTTTTCGGAAGGTTTCCAGATACAAACATCACCACAAACCCAAGCGAGCATGGTATTCCAACTCCAAACGGCTACCGGGAAGTTGAAAGCAGAAATGATGCCTACGATACCCAGGGGATGATATTGTTCATACATCCTGTGGCCGGGGCGCTCGCTGTGCATGGTTAAGCCATATAGCTGACGGCTAAGGCCCACTGCAAAATCGCAGATATCAATCATTTCCTGCACTTCACCCAAACCTTCCTGAAGGCTTTTACCCATTTCGTAGGAAACCAACTGGCCCAGTGGGGTTTTAAATTTTCGTAATTCATCACCAATTTGACGAACGATCTCTCCACGTTTTGGAGCCGGTATTAAACGCCAGGATTCAAATGCTTTGCCGGCAGAGATTACGACCTTGTCATATTCGCTGCGGGTGGTGGTGCGCACAGAGGCAATTGTGGAACCATCAACTGGGGAAATACTATGAATTAGATCAGATTTACTTTCCATCCATTTTTCACCGGTAGAGGTGGCCGGGTTGATTTTTGCTATTTTGAGTTGTTTGAGGATTTTTTTCATCGTGTAAAAATTCAGAAATGGCTGTAAAAGTACATGAAAAGGTTTGAACTTCAGAACAAAGTGGGCTTGGTGGCTTTGTTACTGAGTGGAAACATCCGGGAATTGTTTAAAACTGAGCTAAAACCTGATTGACCCATATAGGACATGGGAGCTTGGGTTGAATCGGGGTTTAGTTTTTAAAGGCAATCTAAATTGTGGCCGTTGCAAAACGATCAAAAATAATTGGCTAAGTCATTTGGCTTCAAATTTCTGC
>DAIRSC010000328.1:0-2750 GCA_036804585.1 Chitinophagaceae bacterium | reverse complement strand
GGACCTGGAGTATTGTCAATCGCTTGGATTTCCGGGTGTGGTATTGGGAGGACTAAATTCGCGCGGAGAAGTGGACTATCAGAATATGCTCGCGTTGATGCAACTTTGTGAGGGCATGGAGGTTACTTTTCATCGTGCATTTGACCGATGTTTGGATGCGGCAAGCGCCATTGAATGTATAATTGATTTGGGTTGTAAACGAATTCTGAGCAGTGGAGGTTTTCCGACAGTACCTCAAGGTATTGAGCGTTTAAAAGGATGGATTCAAAAATATCAGGACCGAATAAGCATCATGCCGGGCAGTGGAGTGAACAGTCATAATATTCAAAAAATTCATGCAGTGTGTGGAGCTAAAGAATATCATACTGCTGCCAGAAAGAGTACATCGGGGTATACTACTTTTTATAATCCTACAGATATGCAGGAAGAACCTGTTTTTACCGGCGTCGATGAGGCGGAGATCCAAAGCTTGTTAAATATCTTAGAAAACTGTCACGAATGATGCGTTGCTTTTTTTTTGTTATGCTCATGCTGAGCAATTTAGGGGTAATTGCACAAAATGATATGTCACTCAATGAAGGATGGATTTTTCGAGAAGTGAATGCAGGGAAATGGTTCAAAGCATCAGTTCCTGGCACTATACATACCGATTTGATGAGGACTCAACAAATTGAGGATCCTTTTTTTCGGGACCGGGCTTCGCAATTACTTTGGATCAGCGAAAGGAATTGGGAGTATAAAAAAGAGTTTTTTCTGAGGTCCAATTTTAATCTAAATCAAAAGAAGTATATCGTTTTTGATGGCCTAGACACATATGCGGATGTCTATTTGAACGAGCAATTTCTGGGTCGTGTAAACAATATGTTTCGGCAATGGCGATTCGAAGCTATTGGTTTGAAGCCGGGCTACAATCAAATTTTTATCCGATTTTTTAGCCCCTTGCGTATTGCTGATTCGCTCGCCAAGCAATCGGATGTAAAAAGACCCTGTGAAAACAATCGGCATTATTTACGAAAAGCGCAATATCATTTTGGATGGGATTGGGCGCCACAATTACCTACATGCGGAATTTGGAAGAAAGTATATCTCAGCAGTGAATCCGCTTCCAAATATAAAGAAGCAAAATATGCAGATGTAAAGTTGATTCAAACAGCAGATAGCATTGGGCAAAATTTTTATTTTACTGTAAATGGCCAAGCTACCTTTATGAAAGGGGCCAATTGGGTACCTGCAGATGTATTTTTAGCGCGCATGACAAAAGATCGCTACAGACAATTGCTGATCGCGGCTAAAGAAGCGCATTTTAATATGTTGCGCGTTTGGGGCGGTGGAATTTATGAAGATGATGATTTTTATACATTGTGTGATTCATTAGGCATTTATGTTTGGCAGGATTTTATGTTTGCAGGTGCCATGTATCCAGGTGATTCGGGTTTTCTCCAAAATGTAAAGGAAGAAGCCAAACAACAAATTTTACGTTTGAGGAAACATCCTTGTATTGTGCTTTGGTGTGGAAATAATGAAATTGATGAAGCCTGGCATAATTGGGGCTGGCAAAAACAATTTGAAATTTCAGCCAACGATTCAATCAGATTGTGGAAGGAATATGTCACGCTTTTTCATGAAGTATTACCTGATTTGGTGAGGCAATATGATTCGGGAAGAGCTTATATCAGCACTTCGCCTTTATACGGTTGGGGGCGTGAAAAAAGTATGACCCATGGCGATAGTCATTATTGGGGATTATGGTGGGGTATCAAACCTATTCAAATCATGCGTGAAAAAATACCCCGTTTTATGTCGGAATATGGCATGCAGGCCATGCCGAATTGGAAGAGTATCAATAAATATTCAATACCGGATGATTGGGATACAGCTTCTGTGGTGATGAAGGCTCATCAAAAACATCCTACCGGTTATAAAACCCTGAGTGCATATATTCAGCAGGAAAAATTAAAACCGAATTCTTTTCGTGCTTTTGCAGCAGCGACGCAGGAAATTCAACATCGTGCCATAAAAACAGCCGTAGAAGCACAACTCCAATCAAATGGGCGCTGTATGGGTTCGTTGCTCTGGCAATTCAATGATTGTTGGCCGGTTTGTAGTTGGAGTGTGATTGATTACTACGGTAAAAAAAAGAAGGCTTATTTTACCTTACAAGCCTTGTATAAAGATCGTTAACTTTTTTTTATTTCTGACTTTATGCCAAAGGTGAATTATCGATCACGGGTTTAAAATCAGTGCATTGATCATCAATACGTCCATCGCGTAAACGAATAATACGCAAAGCATGTCGGGCAATATCTTCTTCGTGGGTAACCAAAACAACCGTATTCCCGGAAGCATGTATTTCGCTGAAAATATCCATGATTTCTTTGGATGTATTGGAGTCCAAGTTACCGGTTGGTTCGTCAGCAAGGATAATAGAAGGGGTATTTACCAATGCGCGTGCTATTGCCACACGTTGACATTGACCACCTGAAAGCTGATTGGGTTTATGATGCCATCGGTCATCCAAATTTACTTTTTTTAATACGGCCCTGCTTCTTTCTTCTCTTTCTTTTTTAGGAATTCCAGAATAAACCAAAGGAAGTGCAACATTTTCAAGGGCATTGAGTCGGGGCAGCAAATTAAATTGTTGAAATACGAAACCAATTTCCTTATTCCGGCTGGCGGCCTGTTGCTTGTCGCGCAGCGCACTCACTTCATGACCATTGAGAATATATTTTCCGCTGCTAGGTGTATCCAGG
>DAIRSC010000327.1:0-2769 GCA_036804585.1 Chitinophagaceae bacterium | reverse complement strand
CGAACGCTTCCTTGAATTTGAAGCGCCTATGAGATAATCAGCAAGCCCTAAATAGGAATTGCTATTATTCTTCTTTTCTAACATTTATCTTAAAACAAATGGCGGAACCAAAAATTCAAGGCTGTTGCTCTTCGGGCTCAAATAGGCTAATTGCCGCTGCTGAGAATTGAATTCTGAGCGATTAAAGCATAGTAAATACGATGGCTCCCAATCATTAAAAGGTAATGATTAAAGAATATTCACACGGTGCAGTAAGTTACTTTTAGCTTTAAACTGCGAAACTAGTGCCACATCCACAAGTGGAAGAAGCGTTCGGATTTTTGAAGGTAAATCCACGAGAATTAAGTCCGCCTTCAAAATCAATTTCAACTCCATACAGATAGATTTCATGGGATGGATTCATGATTACTGGAATCCCTTCAAGAATATACTCGCGATCTGCTTCATGCTTTTCGTCATATTCCAACACATAGGTCATTCCACTGCAACCACAACCAATCACGACTACCCTTAAGTAAGGAAAGTATGAAACCGTTTGAAGAAGACGTTTCAATTCACCAATGGCACCTTCTGTTAATCGAACCGGAACTTGCATAACTTCTGACATGTTTATTTATTTTTTTTCGTTGAGCGTTGCCTTCTTTTCCGCATTTTTTGCAGATTTCAAAGAGTCATATTCATGCCGGTTCTTAACACCAGGTGCACGTACAACTCGCATGGAATCTGCAGTTGTTGTTACTTGCTCCGTTTTAGGTTTGGCGTTTCGTTTATGTTTCCTTTTCTTTTTGTCTGATGCGTCCATTTGAAATACAAACAAAACACTCAAGAGACTAACGACCAGTAACTGAAATTTTCTCATTCTTAAATGACTGGTTGTTTAATTTAAATTGTAAAACATATTGTCCGCTCGGCAACGGCCCTTTGTTAAAACTGAACAAATTATTTCCCTTTGAAATTTGGGAGGCATATATATGACGCACGAAACGGCCGTTCATATCATACAAATCAATTTCAATCTTACCACTTTCCGGCAAATCTAATTGAACACTATATACATCTTCTATCGGATTTGGGAACACTTCAACTTTTGAATCGGTATTTTGTTGAAAGTCTTCTACATCTAATGGCCAAGCGCCGGTACTGATTTTTGCAAAATGATTGGTCCAGGTATTGTTGGTATTGCCATACATTCCGAATACCCACACGGCTGGAACAGAAGCATTTAGTTCACGTGAGGCTCCTGAATAATCCCCCCATCGGGTTACACCGCCTTGCGGGAATACACTTGCATAGCCGGTACCTGCTTTTACCATGATCGGATTGGATTCCTGAAAATTGTCATTCACAAACACGGCTCTCATACCTGGATAATCACTGTTACTGGAGCATAAGAAATGGATCAAAACGGATTGGTCGGTGCTGGTCCATCCCATTGAGGCAATGGAAGGAAAAGCACAATCTTTTCCGGTAATTTTAATGACTTTATTATTTTGTAATTGCCAATTGGAACCATTCTTTTTCAACCTTGAATAGTTTACGCCTGAATAACCACTTCCAGCATCGCTGTGAAACACATAGTGGATGGTACCGTTTAAATAAAACCCATCCATACCGCGGTTATCACCAATCTGCAAATCTACGTTCGTTCCCAGCTGGATACCATCTGCTGGTGAGGGTGCACTTGGAATGGTGACATATTGATCAATTAACTGGGGATTGTTTTGGACAGCATTTGTAATTTCATAAATAGCCAAATTCGTTCCAAAAAATGTTTGATCCGTACTCACGAGGAACATGTTATTTCCATATCCACCACTTTGACCGTTTGTCATCGGTACCATTGTAAATGGACTATTGGCAATATTATACCACAATGAGGCATCGGCTGCAGAAAGTGATTGACCGGCATAACATTTTGTTTTATCAATCTGATAAATAACGCTTTGTTCATAATCAAAATTGTTATTAAAAAGATTTCCTGTTACAAACACATCATGATTTGAAACCCCAATTTTAGGATAATCAAACCAGACATTGGTGCCAATGGCTGCACTTTGATTCCCACTAAATTGATAGAAATAAAATCCATTTGAAGGATTGGATGTTTTTGAAAAAGCCAACAAAAGTTGAGATGAAGAAGAATTTCCCTCACAAGTTTGGGCAAACACGATAAAACGATCAGCCTGAGGATCAAAGATTACCTTCGGATCACAGGTATTCGTTGAGAGCAGCGAGCCGTTTGAAATGGAAGAGAAAAAGTTTTGTAAACCGACAATAGAACCAATCCCGGCTCCGGTGCCTGTATTATAGGTTCTGATACTGCTATTCACCACTGCAATCAATTGACCGCTTTTGTTCACAGCGCAAGAATTATCTGATGGTGTTCCCTGATTTCCCAAAGCATTATACCCAACAATGAGGGTTGGATCCAACCCACGAGTTTTCTGTGCGGTTGTGGACTCCTCATCCAGTCCTACCTGAATTGTCGCTTCTTTTTCCTTCATTTTTTGCTCTTTCAGCAATTTCAACACCGATTCATCCTTGGATTCATTTTTCGAAACCACAGGTGTCATCATGGGTAAAAGTTCAATATCATCTGATTTAGGAATTGCGAAACCCAGATAAGTACCCTGTATATTCATTCGTCTGGCACCCCCGGCTTGAATACCGTTCTGATCTTGTGCAAACAATAAATTTACACCCAAGTAAGTCAGGCAAAGAAAAAGAAGCGTTTTTTTCATGTATAGTTTAGTTTCGTTGATAATATAT
>DAIRSC010000326.1:0-2780 GCA_036804585.1 Chitinophagaceae bacterium | reverse complement strand
ACCTTTGGCATACAGACCAACTACAACACCTTTTGGATCAAGAAAACGCAAGTCAGAATCATAACCATTAAAAACTGGCATGCCTTCATAAGTCTCAGGCATTGGTTGCGATTTTTTGATACCGAATACCGTTGCAACATTGTAACCTTCTTTAATTGCACGGCGAACATCAAGGTCATTGCCATCAGCGGCAGAGAAGGTCAATTGATAATTTGCAAGACCGTTCACTTTGCGACCAAGAATTTTTGTGTAATCATAAAATTGGACATTGGGAAACTCTTGAATGACACCATACTTTTCCCATGCAATGTCACTTGTACCATTCAAACGAAAAACAGGAATCAGACCTTTCTTTTCGGATTGTTTAATTGCCTTGCGAATATCGTCTTTGAGGATCGCAAGAAAATTTTCACGGTCTTCGAAAAACATTTTGGTTTTGCGAATACGAGCCTGTTGAATGACATTGGTCGTTTCGCCTTTTTTGAACATGCCGCCACGACCAGCAGTATTGAGACATGCGGTTTTACAACCAGCGGTCGCCTTCGGACAAGTATTGTAACCAGAAACATCAGCAGGTGCAAGGTGTAGAATATAGGTCATATAACCTTGCTTCATGCCTTTGAGAATTTTAGGGTTACCAATCGAAAGCAGTTTCATCACAAAGTGTCCTTATCAATCATCATAGGTACTATTATACACGAATCTACCGAAAAGTCAAGCGCTTTTTTCACTTTGTTGCAAAAAAACAACATAAGTTAGTAAGTACTTACTAACTTTAAAACCAGCGTAAAAATCGAATTTTATTGGTTACATGGCCATCGATTATAATATCAAATGGATGTTTTTTACCGAAATATTCATTTGGATACCAATATCGTTCTTCTTTATTATATGTTAACCAAGGAGATAATCCTATTACCATGTTGGCACGATAATTAGGAGATTTTCTAATACACATTACTCGGTGGGACATTTTAGTTTGCCAAGTATATGCTTTTCCAACTTCTAATGGATAAGGTTCATAACCCTCAAATTGAAAAATATATGAATCATCGCCAGTAACGGGAATATTTAAACGAACCAATTCAAAAACATCAGCATCCATATGATAACGAGTTTCGTGTGGTTCGTCACCATTTAAAATTCCTAATCTACTTCTTGTAATTGTGATATTTGAATTGATTTCTTCCAATAATTTACCCATATAACCAATTTTTGCAGCAGGTGTAAATTCATTAAAAGCGTGACCATCAAAATAACTATTTTTTAGATTTTCGTGATGTTGAATCGAACCATTAAAAAATTCAGTATAAGAATTCACTTTAGTGCCAAGATTACTTTGATGAACATCGGTGTCAGCATACTGTAAATGTGGATTATAAGTTATTGAATAACCACCATAAACTTCTTCTTCAAACTCTTTTGTTTGCCAACCAAAAAATCCATATTTGTTTAAAGCTTCTGTAACCGAATCTTGCAGACCTTTCACATCACCTAAAAATTCAAACTCAAAATTCATCATTCTCGCATATTTTGAACAATATGGAGACCTAGCCATTGTAACATCATTAATTGCTGACTGCCAAGGTAATTGAGATTTTATCCAATAGAAAATTGGTGTGTTATCTGGACATTCATCCACATAAAATTTTCTCATCTTCGCATACTCGCTTGGTCTTTTGCTTCTTCATCTGTAAAAATAGGAACAGCATTTGATTTGTGCAATGTGCCAATACCTTTCATATTTTCTCCAGTATAATACATATCGGGCTTTTTAAATGTGTTATAGTAACCACTATTTAATGAAGGTATATATTGCGTTTCACGAATATAAGGTTTTACTACACTTTTTGGTGCAGAATTGTGTTTTACTTTTACACTTTTTGGTGCATATTTTTGTATCAATTGTTCCCAATCCGCCTGCAACTCACGCTGTTTGGCAGTAGGTTTTCTTTTCTTTGATTTTTGACGGGTATAGATAATCATTTTTCTTCAGGTACACCAATGAACATAAAAAACAATCCTAACGCAGCAATACCTAATTGTGAGGCAAAAGTAATCATGTCGGCATCAGGTTGAGCATCCATACCACCAACCGCACCGAAAACAAGAAGGAAACCAATCACAAAAATCATTTTAACTCCTTAACAAACAGGTTCTTGCACTTCGATATTCAAATAACTCTTGTCTTGTATTTGAAACGAAATCGCATCAGATAACTTCGCACCATTCTTCACATCAGCCAATAATTCTGCCAACATATTAATCTCACTACTTGTCATTTTTGAAATGTTGTCAGCCGTAGCAACAACAATAAACGCATTAATCTTATTCATTACATCGCTCCAGTCCAACGAGTTTGACCATATTGTTTTGTGATAACATTACCACGAGCAAAGTTACGAGCAGGTGCAGACCAACCTGCGGCTTTTAGAATGTCACCTTTTTTGAATTTGCCATTATCTTTCAGACAAATGAACGAGTGAACGGAACGCTGATTTGCACCAGAATAAACTTTGATATACTTTGAACCGATTTCATAACCAACCGACTGTTGAAATTCTTCGGTCATGCGAATTCGAATGTCGGTCGGAGATTGACCCATCCACCTCGCATAGTCTTGTTTAATAAATTCAAGATAATCATTCAATCCGTCAATCATTATATCACCTCTTTCATATTAATTTCTTCGAAACCATACTTAGCAACAACATAGGTTTTATCATCAATAACATCTTGAATAATGTCACCAACCGAAACACTATGCATCGGTTCAATCC
>DAIRSC010000325.1:0-2783 GCA_036804585.1 Chitinophagaceae bacterium | reverse complement strand
AATTCAAAAAGCCTTGAACTTTTTTGCCAAATGACTTTTGCAATGGTCTCAATTCGGTTTGGTAAAATACAAGAGCAATTTTTATTCAATCCGGTTTTAGTAGCCCTCAGGTAACTGAAATTTCAGCCGAAACTTACATATTATGATTATCAAACCGGATATTAACCAATCATCAAAATTTATACCTTTTTTCATCCTGAATAAATTTTACCAGCTTGAATTGGCCTAACTTGCAACTTTACTTTTATGAATCATAAACTCATCCTGCTTCTTATTTTGATATTATTCTCAAAATCGACACAAGCAGAAGACAAATTTACCCTGAGTGGGTATGTAAAAGATGCCAGTAGCGGCGAAAGTTTACCCGGCGCAACGGTAGGTTTGCTGGAATTAAAAAAAGGAGTGAATGCCAATAATTATGGCTTTTATTCGATTTCGGTACCTAAAGGAAATTATCAAGTCAAAGTGAGTTATTTGGGTTATGAAACCCAGTTGATTTCAATCAATTTGGATAAGAATACCCAGCTCAACATTGAAATGCTACCCAAAAATGTGACTTCAAAGGAAATAGTCATTAAAGATGTGCGTAAAGATGAAAACGTGAAAAGTACTGAAATGGGTATGCATCAATTGTCCATGGAAGCAGTGAAAAAACTACCTGTTATTATGGGGGAGGTGGACGTATTAAAGTCCTTGCAGCTTTTGCCGGGTGTGAGTTCTGCGGGTGAGGGCCAAAGTGGTTTTTATGTACGTGGAGGTGGTCCTGATCAGAATTTGATTTTATTGGATGAAGCGGTGGTATACAATACAGGCCATTTATTCGGCTTTTTTTCCGTGTTTAACGGCGATGCCATAAAAAATGTAACCCTGATTAAAGGAACAGCTCCGGCCAACTATGGTGGTCGATTGTCGTCGGTTGTGGATGTGAGTATGAAGGAGGGTAATAATAAAAAATACCAGGTTGAAGGCGGGATTGGTTTGATAGCCTCCCGTTTATCGATACAGGGTCCTATTCTTAAAAATAAAGCCTCCTTTATGGTGAGCGCCAGAAGAACTTATATTGACGCGCTGTTGAAGCCATTTGTAAACAAAGAAAGTACGCTTTCGGGTTCGGGTTATTATTTCTATGATTTGAATGCCAAGGTAAATTATATTTTATCCAAGAAAGATCGACTGTATGCCAGTGGTTATTTTGGCAAAGATGTATTTAACTTCAAAAACAAAGAAAGAACATTTAATATCAAAGTACCATGGGGAAATACCACTGCCACTTTACGTTGGAATCATGAGTTTAGCAATAAACTTTTTATGAATACAACGCTGACCTATAATGATTACCAATTTACATTCAATGCAGACCAGCAGGATTTTAATATTCAACTGTATTCGGGCATTAAGGATTGGAGCGGTAAGGTGGATTTAGACTATTACAGCAAGTTTAATCATAATTTCAAGTTTGGTGGTATTTATACCTGGCACACCTTTACGCCGAGTACAGTGAGTGGAAATGCCGGTGGAACAGAATTATCGCCTGACCAGTCGTTTCGAAAATATGCCCATGAGATTGGTATTTACGCGCTGGATGAGTTTGATTTGGGAGAGCGGTTCAAAATCAATGCAGGGATACGTTATACGCAGTTTATGCAAGCCGGTCCTTACACGCGATATGCCTTTGATTTGAATGATAAAAAGACGGATAGCATCAGCTATGGTGCTGGTGAAATTGCAAAGAGTTATGGTGGATTTGAACCACGATTAAATATACGCTATACCGTTGATAAAACCTCCTCGATCAAAGCTGGTATAGCGAAGACCTATCAATATCTTCATTTGGTAACAAACAATGGCTCTACACTGCCTACCGATATTTGGAGCCCGTCTACATATTTCGTTCGACCCCAAGAAGCCTGGCAGTATAGTATTGGATATTTTAAAAACTTCCTGGATAATAAAGTAGAAGCATCGGTTGAAGTTTATTACAAGGACATGAAAAATTTGTTGGAGTATCGTGAGGGCTATGTGCCTTCTTCGCTTCGGGATATTGATTACGATTTTGTTTTTGGGAGAGGATACGCTTATGGCGCTGAATTTTTTGTCAACAAAACAAAAGGTCGTTGGACGGGTTGGATTTCCTACACCCTGGCGTGGACGAGAAGAATTTTCAAGGATTTAAACAATGGACTTGAATACCCTGCCAAGTTTGATCAGCGACATAATATTTCGGTAACCAGCACCTATGAGTTGAACAAAAAATGGACTTTATCGGGTGTATTTGTTTTTGGAAGTGGAAATAGGATCTCACTCCCTACCGAACTTTATGTGATTGACAATGGATTATATCAAAACTATGACCAATTAAATAATTACTCTCTCCCACCTTACCATCGCCTGGATTTAGCGGCTATTTATGTACCTAAGCCGGATTCAAAAAAGAAATGGAAAGGCAGTTGGACATTCTCCATTTACAATGTTTATAGCAGACAAAATCCATATCTCGTTTATTTAGATACTCAAGGCGGTTTAAACACGCAAAATGGTGTTGAGTTAAAAGTGAAACAAGTTTCGATTTTTCCTATTTTGCCGAGTATCACCTATAATTTTAAGTTTAACTAGGGGCTGCTGGTTAACGTGAAAGCATTTGATAACATTATATTTTGGTGTGAATTTCGCTTTTTTAAATGCATGGCAATTTGTCAAATCACCACAATAAGCTTGTAGTTCATTTCTTGATTTTCACTGCTCACCGGCATCTTCAACTTTGGCGTCATCGTCCAAGGGCTGTA
>DAIRSC010000324.1:0-2800 GCA_036804585.1 Chitinophagaceae bacterium | reverse complement strand
ATAAATCATGCAAGCTTGAAGTGTATTGCAATAATCATCAGTATTTTTATACTTTAAATCAAAGATGTCAACAAGACCAAATTTATAACTATCAAAATCCACATTGCCAAGCTCCCTTCCGACCCTAAATAATATTCTCTGTTTTGCATTTGCCTCAATGTTATTTTCTATTAACTCTGCTAATGATTTTGAAACATTTTTATTTGAAATTAAAGTAATTGAGGATTTGTTTTGTTTAAGAGTTATCTCGCCACTTTTTGAACTACATTCAAAAATGTTACCACATAATTTATTAAAAAGTCTAAAAAAATCCTTTCCAAAACTATCAGGCTTATTTCCTGAAATGTCAGTAACAAATAGTCCAAAATTATGGTTTAAATTTTCTTCATTTTTTTGATTGTCTTTTTCTTGATATATTTCTTCATTCTTTATTGCTAATGCATAAATTACTGAATTTTTATCCTTTTTATCATAAGAATCTAATACACCTGTATCTATAATTACGTTGTATTCATATTCATTTTTCTTTGTTTGTGTTATTTTATTGCACTTTTGTGTAAGTTTTTGTGATAATGGGTACATATTTTTTGATGAATTTATTTTATACTGTGGCTCTTTTATTTTTTGCTGGCTGTTTGTATTGCAAAAAATAAATGTGCCACATGGTGGTGAGGTACCTGACCTGTTGATGATGTATGTTTTCATGTCCGTTGTCTTTTAGTGCTTGGTGCCAACAAAACAACTTACAAAGATTTTAAACGCAGCCCGAAATAATAGGTTCGAGGTGCGGCAGGTCCGTAAATATAATTGCTGTCACGATATTTACTACTATCAAAGTCCTGTTGGTAGGCATTCAAAATATTTTTGATGCCGGCATTCCATTCCAATCGGCAATGCCATTTTGGAAAGAGGAAATTTTGAGATACTTTCAAATTCCATTCCAGAAAGGTGGAAGTTGTTTTCAAGGTATCTGTAGATTGTTCAGGAGAACCACCCATATGAAGCAATTGCATGGGGCCTGTTAGAACCGAATTCAGATGGATAAATAATGTACTCAGCGGGGTCCAGCTTAAATTCGCATAACCATAATATTGCGGAGTACGTAAAAAATTGCGTCCGCTGTAATTCAATAAATACGGAACGCTATTTTGATATTGGGCTTTTTGCATGGTGAGAGCAGCTTCCCATTGCCATCTTCGTTGGTGATTTAATCTGGTTTCGAGGGTAATACCATACACAAACGCATCTGAGCCATTGGTCTTTTCGAAAATCATTCCGTTTGAATCTTGCCCCCATTCGCGTGTAGTAAAGGCATTCGCCAAAGATGTATAAAATATTTCAGCTGTTAAACCCATAGCTGTATGCGGATTCAAGCGGTCGGCATTGACAGACGCATGCCAGCTATTTGAACGTTCAGCCTGGAGTTGAGGATCAATGCGAATGCGCGAAACGCCGCCACCGGCAAATGACATATGCAAATCCATATCAAAAGCCTGCGGTGCCCGAAATCCGCTGCCATATGAAATTCGATACTGAATATTTTTTTGGGGTTTAAACATCAAAGCTAAACGCGGACTAATCAAATCCTTATTTAAAAAATTATGAATATCATATCGCAATCCGCTAAGAAGGGTCCAATGTGGTAAAAAATTCCAATCGCTTTGCATAAACATACCAAGGTTACGGGTATGCTGATTCACCAAGTAATTATAAGATTGTATTTCATCCTTTATATCGTCTTCTAAATATTCGGCACCAATGGTAAAAATATTTTTATCATGAAATAAAAAGGCAGGCTTCCAATTCAATTGAGTACCCCCCTGAAAGGTCAGATTATTTGAATAGCCATAGGGAGGACGACTCAAATGCGATATTTTTTCTAAACTATCATCGGGCATAGTACCTGTGTAATGGGTGCGATAGGTATGTTGAAAACCGGAATAAATGATCCAAGACAATGCATCTGAAAAATTATTCTGATAGTCGAAAGAGAATAAATTGATTTGGTGTAAACGTTCCTCCGCTTGTTGAGCCAGATTCGCTTGTCTGGTAGCCAAATCTCCTCCGTACCGGTATTCACGAATATTACTCCAATGCAGTTCCATTTTTTGATGGGCACTTGGTTTCCAAAATGCCTGCATACCCAAAGTTCGGTTATTCAACTCAGGTATTTCCGAAAATCCATCTTCTTGAATATCATAAGCCTGACGTTTTCTAAATGAAATGAATGAACTTATTCCGGCATTTCGTTTTTGATTGATCCAATTCGCCTGAGCATTCAACTGATAGTCCCATGTTTTTCCATCCATCAACTGTAAACCCTGAAAAATTTCCCATTCCTTTTTGTTTGGAATTTTTGTAATGATATTCACGGTTCCTGCAATCGCGCTAGAGCCATATAAGGTGGATCCACCTCCTCGAATGATTTCAATGCGATCGACCATATTCACCGGAAATTGTTCAAGGCCATACATGCCCATCAGCGGACTAAACAAGGGGCGTCCATTTACCAGAATTTGAGAATAAGCGCCCGGCAAACCATTCATGCGGAGTTGCGTGTAGTTGCATGTTTGACAATCCGTTTCCACCCTCAATCCTGCTTGGAATTTTAAGCCTTCCGATAAATTACAAGCCTGTACCCTTTGTAATGATTTCTGATCCATGATATGAACCAATACCGGTGCATCAGATTTTTTTCGTTGTGTTCGCGTAGCCGAAACTACAATGTTATTTAATTGATTGAAAGATTCCTGCAATTTTAAGCTTACCTGTTCAAGGGTATCCTCTTCGTTGATTTGAA
>DAIRSC010000323.1:902-2805 GCA_036804585.1 Chitinophagaceae bacterium | reverse complement strand
TGTCACATTCTGCATCGAAAGCTGGATGGTATGCACTTGGGCTTGGGTGGCGCCTGCAGTCAAGAGCAAGACAAATAAAGCCCCAAAATTTTTAAAGATTTTTTTAAATAGATTTATTATCATGCTACTTTATTTTGGAATCCAAATGTAAGTAGTTTAGTTGAAAAACAAATTACCCGGATTTTTTCGGGGTAATTTGTTGAAAACTTAAGGATTTATCGCCCCTACGAAGTTGTTATTGTTCGATTCCCAAATCAGGAAATCCAATCCATCAACCACTAAGTCCTGATTCACATCACCATTATATATCGCTAACAAACCTGAACCGGATAAATCTATCTGATTCATCCCAAATGATTGCGCTGCAGAAGTGGTGGAATCATAGGTATTAAATGCTGTCATTGTTATCGGATTCGAATACCAGGTTTGTACCGCACTTCTATTGGTCATCACAATATAATAACTAGGGGCTGCTGGTTAACGTGAAAGCATTTGATATCATTGTATTTTGGTGTGAGTTGTGCTCATTTAAATAGGGTCTGCTGATAAAGGTGAAAATAGTTGATTCCAGTACATGATGGAGTAATTTTCGTTCATTTAGATGCACAATAATTTTTCATATCACCTCAATAAGCTTGCAGTTTTTTTATGATTTTCACTTCTCACCGGCATCTTCAACTTTGGCGCCATCGTCCAAGGGCTGTACAATAGTAATATCCCAAGAACGCTTCCTTAAATTTGAAGCACCAGTGTGAGATAACCAACAGCCCTGGTTAAACTGGATATGAATCAACGAATCATAAAAAACCGGGTTTTAACCCGGTCTTCGTAATGAGAAAATATAATTTAAATCGCTGCCAAGTGCACCTTTTGTTGCAACTCTTTAACTTGTTCCCGTATCATCGTATCGGTATCCATCAAGTCCTTGACAGTCTGACAACTATGAATCACGGTCGTATGATCGCGTCCTCCAAAATGATCTCCGATAGTTTTCAGAGAATTTTTGGTGAATTGTTTGGCCAGGAACATAGAAATCTGTCTGGCCTGAACAATCTCGCGTTTGCGGGTTTTAGCCTGAAGCTTATCGTAAGAAATTTCGTAATAATCGCACACCATTTTTTGAATGGTATCGATAGTGATTTCTTTAGAAGATGTTTTTACGATATTACGTAATACCTTTTTAGCCAATTCCAAATCAATATCCTTTTTCACAAGCGATGAATGGGCGAGTAATGAAATCAACGCGCCTTCCATTTCACGAATATTGTTTTGTACATTATATGCGAGATATTTCACCACTTCCAAAGGCAACTCTAGGCCATCGTTGCGCATTTTATGCTCTAAAATGGCCATGCGGGTTTCAAAATCAGGTGCTTGTAAGTCAGCGCTGAGTCCCCATCTGAATCTCGACAATAATCTTTCTTGCATCCCATCCAAATCTTTGGGTGGTTTATCGCTGGTCAGAATGAGTTGTTTGCCATTCTGATGTAAATGATTAAAAATCGAGAAGAAAGCATCTTGAGATTTAATAGCCGGTGCGAAATAATGGATGTCATCAATGATCAAGACATCAATCATTTGATAGAAATTGATAAAATCGTTAATCTCATTATTTCTGGAATGCTCTATGAATTGATGAATAAACTTTTCTGCACTGACGTACAAAACTGTTTTATTCGGATGTAAACGCTTTGTTTCGTTGCCAATCGCATGAATCAAATGGGTTTTGCCCAAACCGGATGAGCTATAAAGCACCAGCGGATTAAATGATGTTCCACCCGGCTTTTGAGAAACAGCCAATCCCGCACTTCGGGCTAAACGATTGCATTCACCTTCCACAAAAGAATCGAATGTATAATTCGGATTCAACTGCGGGTCGATTTGTGAACGTTTTAATCCAGGT
>DAIRSC010000323.1:0-892 GCA_036804585.1 Chitinophagaceae bacterium | reverse complement strand
TATAACAAAAGGATTTTTTATTCCGCCTTCTAAACCAATTTGAGCATCGACATAATTGTTACTCAATTGGGCACTTTGTTGTTTACTTGCCGGAACCCGGATGGAAGCTGGATTTCGTGTATTTTGATTTTCCATCAAAATACGATATTCTAGTTGGGCATTTTTTCCCAATTCTCTTTTGATTGTTTTCGCCAATAATTCAACAAAATGTTCTTCCAGCCATTCGTAAAAGAATTGGCTTGGAACTTCAATCACTAAAATATTATCCTCGAGTGCAATTGGTTTGATTGGTTCAAACCATGTTTTATATGATTGCCAACTAATATTATCCTTGATGACCTTCAAACAGTTTTCCCATATTTTATCAAAGGTTTTCGCCATGTCCGCTTAATCGAATTTTACAGAGTATTTTAAATAATAATGTTGTGTTTTTCTCCAATTTTCGGGCTTTTACTCTCCCGCTCAATTGGGAAACGAAAGTGGTGATTTTTTGTTGAAAAAAAAAATTTTAAACCCCTTGTTTGTTATGTTTCAACAACAGTAAAATTGGAAACGTAGTGTGAGTCGTTTTTATTATCAAAAAAAATATCTATGCGACCCAGGCGCAAGCCAGCCCAACCGGCCTGATTAACAATAACCGCTTGATTTTGTAGATTTTTTGCCTTATACGGTTCCTCTAAAAAGGTATGTGTATGTCCTCCCAAAATGCAATCAATATGTTCTGATTCAGCGGCGAGAATTTTATCAGAAATTTTTCCATCCTTGTATTCAAAACCTAAATGTGAAAGACAAATAACATAGTCGGATTTTTTATTTTTTTTCAGATGATATGCAACACGATTTGCATGCATCACCGGATCATCATAAAGAACACCTTCGCAAAGGTTGTTCG
>DAIRSC010000322.1:0-2807 GCA_036804585.1 Chitinophagaceae bacterium | reverse complement strand
TTTGGATGAAGTTAAATCCCCCAGCAGAATTGCTGGTATCTTTTAAATCGTTGGGTAATAATTGAACAATAATGCCCTACTTGGCGATTCCGTCCATCAAGATTTGTCCCTGAACTTGTTTATCCTGGGCACAGGTTGATTGGTGGATAAAAAGAATAAGCCCCCCTATTCCCCAATTCAAATTTTTCCTAAACCACCTCATTTAGCTATCAGAATGGGGATGTTTAACTGATGGCGCACGCTATCAATCGTTTGACCGTGAATAAAATCGAAAATTCCGGAGTGACCATGGGCTCCGAGTACCAATAAATCGGCTTCCAGTTCCTGACATATTCGGGTAATTTCCTGCACCCGATTACCAAAACCAAGTTTATAATCTACTTTAAATCCTTCAGCTTCGATAAGTTGTTGATACTGCTTTAATAGAAGATCGTCTTGTTCTGCTTCCACATCAGCCAATTTTGAACCCAATAATTTTGCCGCAGCGCTTTCAACCACATGCAATAAAATAATTCGGGTATTGGTTTCTGCCTGTCTCAAACCCTGATTTAAAACAATGGCATCTTGTGGCCCAAAATCCAAAGCAAGTACAATATTTTTATAACCGACTCCAAAATGCAACTGAATATTTTCTGGCATCTGATGTAAGCCTTGAATCCGGCGCTTTTGTTTTTTTCGAATCAAGGGATAAAAAATGGTCAGTAAAAGTAAAATTGACAAAATGAGTAGTCCTAAAATAACCAGAATAGAAATCCATACTGATTGAGCTGAGCGGATGATTGAAATAGATTCATTCACCACCATTTTAATATTTAGAAACAAGATGAGCGCAGTAACAATCACCGATAAAATAATGAGCCAAGGTTTGATGGTAAAAACACCCATTCGCTCCTTATGACTCACTGCATAAATAAGCGGAATAATTGCAAAGGCCAGTTGAATGGATAAGATTACCTGAGAAAAAATAAGCAGATCAGCCATTTTATCCTCACCCATGAGCAAAATGGTAAAAAAAGCGGGAATGATTGCCACAGCGCGAGTAATTAATCTCCGGAGCCATGGATTTAAGCGTATTTGTAAATAACCTTCCATTACAATTTGACCGGCCAATGTACCTGTCACCGTGCTACTTTGTCCGGCTGCGATTAATGCTACCGCGAATAAAATGGGGGCCCATTGAATGCCCACCAAAGGTTCAAGCAATGCATGTGCCTCTTCGATACCTGCAATTTCAGTCATGCCATTTTTATGAAAAACAGATGCTGCTAATATCAAGATAGCCGCATTGACAAAAAGCGCCAAATTGAGTGCCACGGTACTATCTACAAAATTCCATTTTATGGCTTTTCGTTTGGAGTCTTCATCATCGGCAATATTTCGGGTTTGTACCAATGCAGAATGTAAGTACAGGTTATGAGGCATTACGGTGGCACCGATAATTCCTATGGCAATATACAAGGCATCTTCATCAGGTAAAGATGGAATGAGTCCGCCGGCAACTTGTACCAAATCTGGTTTGACAAAAATGAGTTCAACCAAGAATGAAACAAAAATGATAGAGATTAAGGCAATAATAAAAGCCTCCATTCGTCGCATACCCAATTTTTGAAGATATAGCAAGAGGAAAGTATCTAAAATTGTGATGCTGACGCCCCAAATCAGCGGCAGGCCAAACAATAAATTTAACCCAATCGCCATTCCAATGATTTCTGCAAGATCGGTAGCAGCAATCGCCAATTCAGCTAAAACATATAAGGCAAAATTGATGAGCGGTGGATAGGTTTCTCGGTTGACCTGCGCCAAATCGCGTTTAGCAACAATGCCCAATCGGGCACAATGCGATTGGAGTAAAATGGCCATTAAATTACTCATGACCAAAACCCAAATGAGTGTATATCCGTATTTACTACCTCCGGCGATATCAGTGGCCCAATTCCCTGGATCCATATAACCAACGCTGACCAACTACCCTGGCCCAAGAAAAGCAAAAAATCGTTTCCAGAATGAGCCGGTTTTATATACAGGTACCGAAGCATTCACTTCCTCTAAACTTTTGCCACTATGTCGATTAGTTTTATGATTCGCCATATTTTGTTAGATTAATCTAACTTTTTGCAAATGTAATGTAAAATAGACAATTCCATTCCATTTACAGGGAAGTTTTCTTTCAGATCAATACGATGAACATTCTCACTGAAAGAGATTCGGAACGTGAAAAGCATTGATCATAGCCCTCTGTTGAACCTCTAAGATCACAATATCCGGTTTAAAGTCTTCAACCAATTCCGGCATAAATGCATAACTCCATACATATTTAGCTTCCCTAAAATGTAAATTCAAAAAAGGCATCAGATCATTGCTATATGAATCGCGAAAAACCATCAACTTTAATTGACTCGAATCAAGGGTGTGCTCGTTGACGTTATTGATTATCATCTCTGCACTTTGCGGAAAGTTCAATGTTTGACCGGGTATTTTTAAATCAATCAGGTACTCCTTCCTTTTATAAACTTCCTCCATACCTAACATCGCAGATAAATCACCCCGATTGGTGAAACTATCCCGAATACTTAGTTGATGAAATTCAACTGGGTCTACATTGGGAAAATCCTTTCTGATTTGATCCATCAGATTTCGATACCCCACCCAGGCGCCGAATAAATTCCAATGGGTATCCGTACTAAAATAGACATCATACAATAGTTTATATTTCTTGAGTGAATCGGGTGGATCGACTATTGTAAAATTTAATTTTTCCTGTAAGGGTTTTTTGTAATAATCCAATCGATCATGTCCGAAATTTGGAA
>DAIRSC010000321.1:504-2807 GCA_036804585.1 Chitinophagaceae bacterium | reverse complement strand
ATTACTCCATCATGTACTGGAATCAACTATTTTCACGTTAATCAGCAGACCCTACATATTTCACTTCGGTATAAGCTATTACATCAAGTTAGAGAGATTCGAAACTTCAATAGCTTCAGGTCTATTGGAGTTTTGATAACATTAATCTTCGGTGTATACGATTTTCCCTCTACTCTTCGATATAAATCCGCTTTACCCTTTGTGAAATACCCGTAAGTATTTCATAGGGTATGGTGTCAGCCCATTTGGCCAATTGAGTGACCGGTAGTTCTTTTCCAAATACCAATACTTCATCGCCTTCCTGAGCATCGGGAACATCCGTGATATCTAACATACACATATCCATACAAACATTTCCTACGATAGGTACTGCTTGACCCCTGAGTAGCATGTATCCTTTTCCATTTCCAAGGCGTCGTGAGATACCGTCGGCATAACCAATACACACAGTGCCAATGACGGTGTCGCGCGATAAGATACCTTGACGGTTATATCCAACTGTTTCGGTGGAGGGTACTTTTTTAATTTGAGCAATAGACGTTTTAAGTCTGCCCACATTGGATAATTTTTGCTGAATTGTGGAACTGCCATCAATACCATATAAACCCAAGCCCAGTCGAACCATATCGAAATGTAATTCCGGATGTCTGGCAATAGCAGAGGAATTACAAAGATGCCGGATAAATCCGTATCCAAGTCCTACTTCTAATTGTTGACTCAATTTCCTGAATTGGGCATTTTGCTGTGCAGTAAATGCGTCTAATTCCGGTTCTTCACTTCCGGATAAATGAGAAAATACAGAAACCACCCGAAGTTCAGGGTTTGACTTGAGTTGTTCAATCAGGGTCGGCATATCATCGGCATCAAATCCCAAACGATGCATGCCGGTATCTAATTTAATATGAATCGGATAAGCCAGTACTTCAGCTTCTTTGGCAGCTATCAACATATTTTCCAGGGTTCTGAAATTATAGATTTCAGGTTCCAGCTTCCATTCAATGATTGAGGGGAAAGAATGATCATCTGCATTCATGACCATCATGGGTAAGTTGATTTTATTCTTGCGCAAAGCAATACCCTCATCGGTATATGCAACGTCTAAATAAGACACCCCTTCAAATTGTAATTTATTCGATATTTCAAAACTGCCGCTGCCATAGGAGAGAGCCTTCACCATAGCCATGACTTTAGTATGTTGTTTGAGTAATGACTGATATGTTTTTAAATTGTGTACGAGGGCATTCAAATTGATTTCTAATACAGTTTGATGGATTCTCTCTTCCAGTCGTTTCGCGATTTTTTCAAAATCGAATTTCCGGGCTCCTTTGATTAGGATAGACTAAATGCTAAAAGTAGAACTATCCAAACTATCCATAAATTCCGCCGTGCTATTAAAAAAGGTGGCCTCCAGTTTTCTGTTTTTTCGAAAAACATTTTTGTTACGGGTAATTGTTTCACCAATGCCAATCAATCGATGCACTTTTTTTTGTCGTATCAAGGCGGCTACCTCATCGTAAATTTCATTGTCGCGACCTGTTTGCAGCATGTCCGAAAGAATCACCGTGCGATGTTCGTGTTGATTCTGTTGCATCAAAAAATCCAGGGCAATGGCAAAAGATGAAACATCTGAACTGTAACTATCATTGATGAGGGTACAATTATTGATTCCTTTCATCAATTCAAGACGCATAGGTGTGGGCGTTAATTTTTGAACCCGTTCCTGTAAAGGAATATCGGTTAAATGCATCACCAATATCGTTAACCAACAATGAATGACATCTTCAATATGGGCCTCATCGGTAAATGGAATGCGCAAACTGTGTTGCTCATTTTGCCACTTTGCTCGAATGCGGGTGGAGTGCCCTTCGCGAATCATTTCTTCGATCAATAAATCGGCATCTGATTTTTTACTCCAGCTGAATAACTGAATTTCATCACCTCGATTGTTTTTGATTTGTTGAGCAAATTGCAAAATACAATCATGTAATTCAGGATAATCCTTATTATAAATCAATTGTTGGGTATGCTTAAAAAGCAACAATTTTTCATTGATTTTATGCCGAATATTTAAAAAACCTTCATTATGTGTTTCGCCAATATTGGTAAAAATTCCTATTTCCGGTTTGATAATCTTTTCAAGATGCTCCATTTCGCCGGCTTGAGAAATTCCGGCCTCAAAAATTCCCAATTGATGTTCGGGACCAATTTGACAAACGGAACGGGAATAGCCGGGGCTACGACGGCCTCTTTGCAGTTGACCGGGATCACTTCGGCCTTGGATAACACCGTGTATCGGGTGCAAG
>DAIRSC010000321.1:0-494 GCA_036804585.1 Chitinophagaceae bacterium | reverse complement strand
CCAATTGATGTTCGGGACCCATTTGCCAAACGGAAAGAGGAACCCCCAATTGTGAATTAAAACTTCGAGGACTCCGAACAATCTGGTATTGAGATTCGAGCAATTGAAAAAGCATTTCTTTGACAATCGTTTTTCCATTGCTGCCGGTAATGCCAATCACCGGATAGTTAAATTGACTGCGATGCCATTCGGCCAATTGTTGCAAAGCTGAAAGGGTATTTTCAACCCGATAAATCCATGCACCGGGTAAGTCGTAAGGAATATCCTGACTAACCACGAAACACTTTACACCTGCCTGATATACTTCTTTCAGAAAATCATGCGCATTGCGCCGATTGGTAACTAAAGGAAAAAATACTGAAATGGATGTATGTGTTAGCTTACGGCTATCTGTCAGCAAATGTTCAATGGTAAAATCATCATCGCCTTGTTGAATCCAGGCGACCTTCATGCTTAGAATCAGCTAGATGCAAAAAATCTTCCTTTCAGAGATT
>DAIRSC010000320.1:0-2819 GCA_036804585.1 Chitinophagaceae bacterium | reverse complement strand
TGTTGCCCCCAGCGATAATAAATCTTGGCCAGGTTATTAATGATTTGATTAAAACCTACCGTCACAAAATCGGAAAATTGCATTTCCATCATCGACTTAAATCCCTTGATCGATAAACCGAGGGCAGAACCAACAATGGCACTTTCACACAAAGGTGTATTCCGAACGCGGTCCTTACCGAATTGTTCAACAAAACCTTCTGTTGCTTTAAATGCGCCACCATACTCAGCGATATCCTGCCCCATCAAAACCAGATTTGGATAACGCTTCATACTTTCTGACATGCCCTCGGTGATTGCTTGTATCAATTTTAACGGTCGTTTTTCTCCTTGTGCATCAACCTGAACATGAACTTGGGGTGCATATACATCATTCATTTCATCTTTCACATTTGGCACAACCGGTGGTTCTGCAAAACCCGTTTCCAAACTCTTTTCAATATAGGTTCGATGTTGTTCACGTATTTGATTCATCAACATCTCATCCATCACACCACTTTCTAGTAAGTACTTTTCATAGTTGGAGATCGGATCTTTTTCACCCCATATTTCAAACAATTCTTTGGGGACATATTTTACCCCGCTTGCCTCTTCGTGCCCACGCATCCGAAAGGTCATACACTCCACTAGAATAGGCTTTTGTTCTTCAATACAATATTTACGGGCAGCAGAGAGTTCATGATAAACTTCCAGTAAATTATTCCCATCAATCGTGATGGCCTTCATACCATAACCAATGCCTTTATCCGCTATTTGTTTGCAAATAAACTGTTCACTGCTTGGGGTACTCAAACCATACCCATTATTTTCAACCAAAAAAATCACCGGAAGGCCCCACACAGCAGCCACGTTTAAGGCCTCATGAAAATCACCTTCCGAAGTGGCCCCATCCCCACTAAATGCCAATGAAACTTTATCCTCTTTTCGTAATTTATGAGCCAAGGCTATCCCATCAGCTATCGCCAGCTGTGGTCCTAAATGCGAAATCATTCCACAAATATGATGTTCATTACTTCCAAAATGGAAACTGCGCTCACGGCCTTTACTATAACCATTTTTGCGACCTTGCCATTGCATAAACAATTTGTCTAATGGCATTTTTCGTCCGGTAAATACTCCCAAATTACGATGCATCGGCATAATATATTCATCCGAATCCAAAGCCAGGGTGGCACCAACCGCCACAGCTTCCTGCCCAATACCACTAAACCATTTGCTAATTCTACCCTGACGAAGCAAAATCAACATCTTGTCCTCAATCATTCGGGGCAATAATAACTCGGAGTAAAAATGAATCAATTGTTCATTCGACAATTCTCTACGGTCAAAATTCATGGCGCAAAGATAAGTCCCACATGGTTTGTGTCCTCACAAACTATATAAACATTCCCTCCACTTGAAAATTTGTGAATTCTGTTTGGCATTTAACCAAATTGGCTATGCTTTTAAATACTTGCAAAAAAGCTCAAACTCAATGGGTATCCTCCTCCGCCGCCTTTCCGTACAACTGCTCCCCCGCAAGTATTTTAAAATACAAATGGTTTTCACGGGGGGGAATCGGGCAATGATATCCGCCTTTGTAAGCACAGTAAGGATTATAGGCTTTATTAAAATCAAGTACTAAAATACCTTCCCGGATATCACTGATTTTAAAATCGAGATATCGTCCACCTCCAAAAGTGGTTTCGTAATTGGTATCATCCTGAAAAGGCACAAATAAATAGTCTTCCAGCCCCTTTTGCATACGTAACTTCTCATTTTGGTACACAAACATTTTACAATAATGATCTTTTAAATGAAATAGCAGATATCCATAGACAAAATATTTTTTCTTCACCCCGCTATGGGTAAGCATGTCAAAGCCAATTGTATCCTTGACTGAATGAAATACCGCCGAAACCCTGTAGCTACTATCCGCAACATAGAACCTTAAAAAGGACGTATCGGCTTTACTCAATGGACTATGTTCATCTTTTAAAAAATCATCTTTATAGTTCTGCCGATGTGTTTGAATATCATCTGCATACGATTGAGCCCAACCGCTTAAGGCTATCAACATGTAAAATCCAATCACAAAAAAGTACTTCATCCTTCAAAGATACTCCAGCATTTGAAGTTATGAAGCATCATGTCGCTGCACCTATGAATCCTCCCACCTGCCTTTGCTGCAATCTGCCCCTGGCAGGATTTCCGCGTCAGTCAGGGCTAGAAATATTCTTTTCCTCATAATTGATCCGAGATTTAGTTGGATGAAAAAAATAGATGGTTTTATTCTCCTTTTAACCAACCTGTAATACTGAAACGTGGCCGACTGGCTATCAATACCTCATGTTCCAATTCATTGCTCTGAAAAAAAACCGCTTTCCCAATATGAGGATAAATCAGTTGCAAACCATCCGCAAAATGAATACATAAAGCTCCCCCTTCTTCATCCAGCCAATCATGATTGAGATACAGGATCATAGAATATTTTCGTTTGTCATTATTTTTGAACTGATCCAAGTGTTTTTTATAAAAAGTGCCCGTCTCGTAACGGGTATAATGAAATTCATAGTTTCGGATACCGGTATAACACGTTTCGTTCAAATATAAAATGAAGGAGTCCATTAAATCGAAAAACTGATTTTCAAATTCATCCTGATGTTCACGATCCAGCCAATAAATAAAATCGCCCCGAAAGTTTTGGCGATATAAAATATGTTCCGAATCGCCTGTGCCTGCCGCCTTAAATTGATTTTCATTAAAAATTCGCTGAAGATTATGCAGAAGTCCTTTGCACAATGAATCACTCAAAAAATGTTCAGCAATCCCCACGCGATT
>DAIRSC010000319.1:0-2833 GCA_036804585.1 Chitinophagaceae bacterium | reverse complement strand
GATTTTAATTTACATGCATCAATTTGTCCATATGCAGTGATGCTAATTTCTCCGGATTGGGCAACGTAAGTTTGACTGCCGCTGTAATACTGGAAATAGGCCCTTCCTTCAGTTCCCGGTATTTGGCTAAAATCCTTCACAACTATATATTTTCCTGGATTCGGCTTGTTTGAACCTGAGAAATCAATCCCTACTCCCAAAGTATCGTTATGTATGTATTCACAATAATAAGTTGAATTAGGAGAAAGGTAAGTCGTATCATCCTGAATGGTGAGAATTCCATCCGGCGATTGAATCGTTTGAGCACTCAGGAAACAAACCGGGGTGTTATTTTGTGGGTTATTATTCGTTGACTCTCCCTTTTTTTTACATTGTATAGAGAAGAAAAGCAACAAAAACAGCGCATATTGGGAACACTTCATTCGGCGTATTTACCCAAAACTAATTCTTTAAGTGTTTAAATTTTAGTGAAAATGAAAAATCAGGGGATCATTTCAAGAAACTCATCGAACAGATACCTGGAATCATGAGGTCCGGGCGTAGCTTCGGGATGATATTGGACTGAAAAAACGGGTTTTGAACGCATCCGAATGCCTTCCAGTGTGTCGTCATTCAAGTTCATATGGGTAATCTCCAAATCAGGATTATTGAGGACTGAATCCTTATCTACCGCGAATCCGTGGTTTTGGGTGGTGATCTCACTCTGCTGATTTTTAAGATTCAAGACAGGATGATTCAGACCTCGATGTCCATGATGCATCTTATAAGTATTAGCCCCATTGGCTAGAGCAATTAACTGATGCCCCATACATATTCCAAAAACAGGTTTCTCCGAAGCGATGATCTGTTTCACCGTTTCGATGGCTTGTTTCATAGCAGCAGGATCACCTGGACCATTACTCACAAAAAAGGCCTGTGGATTAAATTCCAGTAACGCTTCGATGCCATAATGAGCCGGAAAAACTTTAAGGTGAGCGCCCCGGTCAGTAAGACTTCGCAAAATATGACGTTTTACACCCAAATCAAGAACTGCGATTCGTTTCGAATTTCCGGTACCGAGTTCATAAGGTTGTGAGGTTGTGACCTGACTAGCCAGTTCCAATCCCTCCATGGAAGGGACTTTCGCTAAAGTTTCTTTAAGTTGATTTAAGTCACTTATTTCTGAGGAAATGATACAATTCATGGCGCCCATTTGGCGGATGTAGGACACCAGAGCGCGGGTATCAATATCATAAATGGCCACCACTCTATGATTGACTAAAAATTTTTCCAAGGAAGAATCAGCTAAATTCCTTGAATATTTCTCCGATAAATTCTTACAAATCAATCCTGAAATTTTAACGCCATCACTTTCCACATCCAACTCCTTGGCTCCATAATTTCCGATATGTGCGGAATTCATGATCAGGATTTGACCGAAATAGGAAGGATCCGTAAAAACCTCCTGATATCCTGTCATACCGGTATTAAAACATATTTCACCGGTAGCGGTTCCAATATAACCAAAAGCCTTGCCGGTGAAGGAAGTGCCATCTGCCAATAATAAGTAAGCGGAGGAAGTATTCATGAAAGCACAAAATTAATCTGAAAAAACGACTAGAAAAACACTGTGAATAAATAAACCTTCATCAAATAAATCATTGGATTTGGTCTTCCTTCCCTCCTCTTCTATCCAAAATTTGATTCAGATTGCCTCAAATTGTATTCGGCAGAAAACCCTTTATAACATTATATTGCAGCGAAATTGACTGGCTAGTAAACGCTATTTTTGCCAAAACCACTTAAACATTCATCATTGTGCAATTTTCTCATCAAACATCTTTTTACCGCGGCAAAGTTCGCGATGTTCATGGCATTGGTTCTCAATATCTGGTGATGGTTGCCAGTAACCGGATATCTGCTTTTGATGTGGTACTTCCGAAACCTATTCCTTTTAAAGGCCAGATACTAAATCAAATTGCTGCTAAATTTTTAAAAGCAACTGAAGATATTGTACCCAATTGGCTGATAACATGTCCACTCCCCCATGTGAGCCTGGGATATCGTTGTAAACCATTTCCAATTGAAATGGTCATCCGGGGAAATTTGACCGGCCATGCGAATCGGGTGTACCAAAGTGGATTAAGAACGATTTGTGGGGTTCAGATGCCTGATGGACTTGCCGAAAATGATTTTTTCCCAGAACCAATTATCACCCCTACTACCAAAGCACATGAAGGTCACGATGAAGATATCAGTAGAGAAGATCTGATTCAAAAAGGATTAGTCTCGGAAGATGATTATCTGCAATTAGAAAATATCACAAAAAATTTATTCGAACGGGGCAAAAAAATGGCAGCTGAACGGGGATTGATTTTAGTAGATACCAAATACGAATTTGGAAAAATAAATGAACGTATTGTATTAATGGATGAAATTCATACGCCTGATAGCTCAAGATATTTTTATGCTGATGGATTTGAAGAACGGCAATCCAACCGTCAAGCACAAAAACAACTCTCCAAGGAATTTGTACGCGAGTGGTTAATTGCAAATCATTTTATGGGTAAAGAAGGCCAGGTTGTTCCGGAAATGCCCGATTCATTTGTGGAGGAAATCATCCTACGTTATATTGAACTGTATGAACGAATTACAGGAGAAACTTTTATGCCTGCAGTAACGAGCGAGGAACAAACTTTAGAGATGACCAATCAGGCTATAGCAGCACTTGAAGTATAATCCTTTATTTAGGGCTTGCTGATTATCTCATAGGCGCATCAAATTCAAGGAAGCGTGAGAGGTGTAGTACTGTGGTACAGCCCTTGGACGATGACGCGGAATTTGAAGATGCATG
>DAIRSC010000318.1:0-2844 GCA_036804585.1 Chitinophagaceae bacterium | reverse complement strand
ATAAAGCAGGTATGTTGGAAAATAAACAAAATGTGTTCGACGATTTTATAGGCGCTGCAGAATATCTGATCAAACAAGGTATAACTACAAAAGATCAATTAGCCATTCACGGACGCAGCAATGGTGGATTGCTGGTAGGAGCCTGTATGACACAACGACCGGATTTATTCAAAGTCGCTTTGCCGGGCGTAGGTGTACTGGATATGTTGCGTTACCATAAATTTACAGTTGGTTGGGGATGGGCAGTTGAATATGGAAGTAGCGACCAAGAAAAAGATTTTAATTATCTGCTCAAATATTCGCCTTTGCATCAGGTTAAAAGTGGTGTCAATTACCCGGCAACCCTTATTACCACTGCCGATCATGACGACCGTGTTGTGCCGGCGCATTCTTTCAAATTTGCAGCAACATTACAGGAGAAAAATCCCCAACAAAAACCCATGTTGATTCGCATCGAAACACAGGCCGGTCATGGTGCTGGAAAATCAACCGGTAAACAAATCAATGAGTGGGCAGACATCATAACTTTTGTCTTCCATCATTTAAATATGGATGGTTTTAAATAGGTAAGTTATGAACAAAAAACATTTTATTGTTTGTTCGATTCTCGTCCACCTAATTTCTTTTTCTGCCAATTCACAAATTATACAAGAAATAAAACAACATCTTTCTATCCTTTGTAGCGACTCTCTGGCGGGACGAGGATATGTGGATGATGGGGTCAACAAAGCGGCTAATTATATTCAGTTGCAGTTTGAAAAACTGAGGATGCGCAAATACGGGAAATCTTATACCCAATCGTATGCATTTCCGGTGAACACCCACCCTTTTCCGATTCGTTGCAAAATAGACAATCAAGAAATGCGGGCAGGAATTGATTATTTGGTAGAAGCTGGTTCGCCCGGTATTCAAGGTACATATCGTTTACTCCATTTTAATCCCGATGATTCTTTAGACCGCATTTTAATGTTTAAAAAGTTGGTACAAGGTATTGAGTCTGATTATGCGATTGTATTGCATAAGGGTGCGAAATTTAAAAAAATAGTGCTGGATACGCTGAAATCGATGAACCAAAAAATTAAATTGCTGGTTGTTACCGAAGAGAAAAAAATGACCCATACCGTGGCTACAGAACTTGAACCGCTGGCTACTGTCATCTTTATGGACAGTGTGATTCAAAACAAGGAAATGCTCAACATTCAAGCTCCCAATCATTTTATCAAATCATTTGAATGTAAAAATGTAGCGGCTTATGTAAAAGGAAAAAACACCAATGAAACAATTGTGTTCACTGCGCATTACGACCATCTGGGAAAAATGGGAAATGAAGCTATTTTTAAAGGTGGTAGTGACAATGCCAGCGGAGTAAGTATGTTATTGTACCTTGCCAGATACTTTACTGAGCATAAACCTCGTTGCAATGTAGCGTTTATTTTATTTAGTGGCGAAGAAGCGGGACTTATTGGAAGTTCGTTTTATACCCAAAACCCTATGTTTCCACTTCGTCAAATCAAATGTGTCGTAAATATCGATATCATGGGGAATGCCGAAAAAGGAATTACCGTCGTAAAT
Source organism: Chitinophagaceae bacterium (assembly GCA_036804585.1). Taxonomy (GTDB): domain Bacteria; phylum Bacteroidota; class Bacteroidia; order Chitinophagales; family Chitinophagaceae; genus OLB11. The sequence continues at coordinate 1,272 of DAIRSC010000318.1, read as the reverse complement.
GGAGAAAGTTGCCGGAAAGAGTTTGACCTATTACAAACCATCAATAAAGAAAAAAACTATCTGCCCGAAGTGAAAATTCGTGGACAAGCTGCGAATAGTGATCATTACCTCTTTAGCGAATCCGGTGTACCCGCTATTTTTATTTATTCTAACGGAGGACAAGGATATTACCACGATGTGTTTGATACCGCCGAAAATCTGATGCTGACCCGTTTCGAGGAAGTGGCTGCTTTACTCATCGACTTTGCGTCTAAAGTTTAATATTGGGATGTGGTCAATTCCCAAGGATGCCTTTAAAAGCAACTAACCGTTACGAATCCAGTGTTCATATAAAATTGACGAAATAAGTCAATCATTTTATCTAAATTTATCACCTCAAAACTACGATACATGGCATACAATCTTTTGAAAGGTAAAAGAGGAATTATATTTGGTGCATTGGATGAAAAATCAATGGCCTGGCAGGTTGCCCTGAAATGCCGGGAAGAAGGCGCAATCTTTACATTGAGTAATGCACCAATTGCACTGAGAATGGGTAAAATCAATGAATTGGCGGCACAATGTAATAACACTAAAGTGATTGGCGCCGATGCCACCTCAACGGCAGATCTTGAAAATGTATTTAACGAGAGTATGGAATTTTTGGGAGGTAAAATAGACTTTGTTTTACACTCCATCGGAATGAGTCCTAACGTGCGTAAAAAAATACCTTATTACGATACGAGCTATGAAAACTTTCAGAAAACACTGGATATCAGTGCTTTATCATTTCATAAAGTGATGCAAAGCGCGATGAAACTGGATGCTTTGAACGAATGGGCTTCTGTAGTGGGATTGTCATATATCGCCGCACAACGTACCTTCCCCGGATACAATGATATGGCAGATGCCAAAGCGCTGCTCGAAAGTATTGCCCGAAGCTTCGGATTTCAATATGGATTTAAGAAAAAAGTAAGGGTGAATACTATCTCTCAATCACCTACCCTCACAACGGCCGGAAGTGGTGTGGAAGGTTTTGATGCCTTTTATCATTATGCCGAAAAGTTATCCCCTTTAGGAAATGCTACTGCGGAAGAATGCGCCAATTATGTGGTGAGTTTGTTCAGTGATTTGACCCGAAAAGTGACCATGCAGAATTTATTCCACGATGGCGGCTTTTCTTTCACAGGTGTTAGTACTGAACTAGTCGTGCTATTGATTCAGAGCAAATAATTTCCTTTCTTTATTTTTCGGTTTATGTGCTTTGTGGTATTCAGAGCTCATATTTCCTAT
>DAIRSC010000317.1:0-2844 GCA_036804585.1 Chitinophagaceae bacterium | reverse complement strand
ACAAAAAGAACGAGTTTAAGGTTTGGATTTTTTGGTCAATCATCATTGGTGCAGGGGGTTGTGGGCTAATTGATTTAATTATTAAACAATGAGTTTGAGAACGAATAAACTTTCCATTTAAATCCCTAAATTAAGCTGTTCATTTATCCATTATGAAAAAAGTAATACTCCTTTGCATTATAAACTTTATAGTACTGACGACCGCTTTTGGGCAAACAGATATTTACGATAGCATTTATGTTGGAAACGTTTGGAGAAATTATAACATTCATTTACCAACTGGCTACAATTCAAGTACAAATTATCCATTAATAGTAGGTTTTCACGGAGGTCAACAGGCCGCTACAAGCGCTCAAGGTTGGGCTGTATTTGCTTATCAAAGTAAACTTTCTGAAAAAGCAGACAATTCCGGTTTTATAGTAGTTTATCCGGAAGGTAGGGTTTTTAATCAAAATCGATCATGGAATGCGGGTAATTGTTGTCCACCTGCCATGAATCAAAACGTTGATGATGTTGGTTTTATTGATAATTTACTGGACTCATTATTCGCTAATTATTCAATTGATACAACACGTGTGTATGCAACAGGATCATCAAATGGTGGCATGCTCTGTTACAGATTAGCGTGCGAATTAAGCCATCGTTTTGCAGCCATTGCACCAAATGCATGCGCTCAAATGTATTTTCCTTGCAATCCAACAAATAAAATCCCGATAATTAATTTTCACTCGAAAGTTGATCCAATCGTCTTTTACAACGGTGGAATGGGTGGTGCTCCTCCATTGACAACAATCTATTTCCCTTCACAGGATAGTACCTTAAATTTATGGTCTCAAAATAATAATTGCCAATCAAGAGACACAATTATAAATGGAAATGGAACGAATTACGATTTTATAAAAATTCACAATTGCTCGTGTAATGTCGAGATGCACCATTACGCAACAACCGATGGCAGTCACAGTTGGCCTGGTGGAAATCCCAACAATAATCCTGTCTCAACGCAAATTAGCGCAACTGATTTACTCTGGTCTTTTTTTCAAAATTATACCTTGGGCTGCTTGACAACGGGAATTGAAAACTCCATGGAAGCCAATTCAAAAATTGAAGTTTTTCCTAATCCATTTTCAAACAGAATCAATGTAAAAAACGCATTAGAGAATGAATTTTTAATTCTTGAAGATTATTTTGGAAAAGTTATTTGGGCTGGGAGAAATATTGAAAATCAAGACTTTTCATACATCTCCAATGGTTTATACTTTCTTAAGATTGACAACTATACGATTAAATTGATAAAACAGTAAAAAAATAGCGAAAAGCACAATCTTAATTGAAAAGCCATGGAATCTAATTTTTGACACATTTGTGTCAGGTAGATAGCAACCATCCTACTGAACTTTGTATCAAACAAAAAGATACAAATGAAAGTAACCATCTTCGGTGCTACCGGCTTTTCAGGTCAAGGTATTTTAGCAGAAGCCCTCAAACAAGGACATGAAGTAACCATTCTCGTGCGTGATGCATCCAAAATTCCTATCAAGCACAAAAATCTAACAATTATCAAAGGAAATGTGCTCGATCCACAAATAGTTGCTTCCGTTTTACATCATCAAGAGGCGGTCATCCAGTGCCTGGGAGTTGGTGGTAAGGGCGATGGCAAACCAACTACTTTTATATCCGATGCAACGAAAGTCATTGTGGATGAAATGCAAAAACAGCGCATCAAACGCCTTATTGTCATGAGTAATGTCGGAGCCGGAAACAGCATCGCTTTTCAACCTTGGTTTTTCACCAAAATCATTCTTCCTTATTTCATGAAATGGCTTCAAGTCATCATCGAAGATAAAAACCGCATGGAACCCATTATCATGAACAGCAACCTAGATTGGACGATTGTTCGTTGTCCAAATATCATTGATAAACCTGCGAAAGGAACATGCAACGCTACATTAGATGGCAAAGGCCTCAAACTGTCCATTACGCTTCCAGATTTGTCAAAATTCATGATCGAACAATTGACACAAAAGGTTTTCATTAAACAAGCACCATCTGTTAGTAATTGATATGGTAAATCAACAACCTACTTCGCTTATCCATACGACTATTGGTAAGATTGCTATCTACCAAAAGGAAGTTGATTCAAATAAAATACCTTTCATCTTTCTTCACGGTGTTTACTTCGATCACCACCTTTGGGACAAGGTAATCGAGTCCGTAAACGACCGAACTATTATCGCGTTAGACATGCCTTTACACGGATTGAGTAAGGAAATAACTAAAAACGACTGGTCACTGAATGATTGTGCCGATATGCTTCTCGAAATTCTGGATTGTTTACAGATTGCCAAAGTTATTGCTGTGGGCCACTCATGGGGCAGTATGACCATTATACGAGCAGCATCCAAGCAACCGGAGCGATTTGAAAGTGTATTGCTTTGTAATATGCCGTTTCTGACAGCCACAAAAAAACAAAAGTTAACGTTCGGACTTCAGCATTCTATGCTGATATTCAGAAAATTTTACACGAAACAAGCTGCCAAAGCATTGTTTGGAAAAACCTCATTAAAAGAAAATCCTTCTCTAGTTGATCAACTAAAACGACCAATGGATTTGTTGTCAAACACGCAGATTAAACAAACAGACAAAGCGGTAATTGCAGAGGCTGAAGATGCGAGCGAATTGATCAAAAATTTAAAGGTCAGAGCGGTTTCTCTTAAAGGGATTGAAGATTATGTGCCTGTACCCCCAAGTATTGAATCGATAATTATTGGAGGTGGTCATATTAGTCCTTTGGAACAACCTCATGAAATTCTAAGTCTCGTGCATAAACTGTCTAATTAAAGC
>DAIRSC010000316.1:0-2855 GCA_036804585.1 Chitinophagaceae bacterium | reverse complement strand
CCAATTACTAAAAAAGAAGATTGAAAAAGCTGATCGAGCAAGGCTTCCTGAAATTGAAGCACATCATCTTCAAACAGTGTTTGCGAGCGACCGATTAAATGCAGAATATCTAAATCCTTGAACAATATATTTGATTTATGATGTTTGAAATCTCCAGGTTGCAGGTAGAATAAAATCTGCTCCGACGGGTATTGTATTTTTCACCAGGAAATGCGCAATATCACTTTGTCGTAAAAGTCGCTCCTGTGTATCTTGATCCATCACGTGTAAGTGAATACTGTACTTTCCATATCGTAAATGCAATGGACGAATATCTACTTCAAACTGCAGATTTCCTTTTTCGTTTATAACCGTTAGCCCTTCCTGATCGGTGTCCACTTCTGCAAGAAGTCGATATTCCACATTAAAGATACCTATTCGGATTTTGACCCGCTTTACAGATTGTTCAATATCCAGATTTAATTTCAAAGTGATACCTCCTCCACTTTCAATTTGCAAAGCACCCTCTTGCACTTCCGGAAGCTTACCATCATTAGCACCCCAGGTTGACAGAGAAACATTTTTTAAAAAAATATTTTTGGTCCGGATGATTTGTTGATCTCCGGTATCAAATTTCATAAAATATTTCTCAACCCCTGCTCCGATATCTGCCCCTTTAAATTCGATGCGTCCTTTGTTCAATAAAATCAAATCAGTACAAATAGTTGTGATCTGCGCCATTGAATGTGAAACAAAAATCACGGCTGATTTGCGCAATAATTCCTGAATACGATTAATACATTTTACGCGAAATCCTAAATCACCCACAGCGAGTACTTCATCAATGATTAAAACGTCCGGCTCCAGTTGCGCAGCTACGGCAAAGCCTAAGCGCACTTTCATCCCTGAACTATAATTTTTTACAGGGGTATCAATAAACTCTCCTATTTCGGAAAATGCAACGATGCTATCAAAACGGGCATCAATTTCTTTTTTACTGAATCCGATGACGGCCGCATTATTATAAATATTTTCACGTCCGGTGAGAATCGGATTAAAACCGGCACCTAGTTCAATGAGGGCCGCAATCCGCCCCTTCATGGTAATACTGCCTTTGTCGGGCGCAATCAACCCATTAAGCATTTTTAACAAGGTACTTTTTCCGGCTCCATTATGACCAATGAGGCCAAGGCATTCTCCTCTTTTCACTTCAAAATTCACATCCTGTACTGCCCAAAATTCATCCTTGCGCAATAGATCTTTAACTTTTCGACCAATGACACCACCAAACACATCCGACAGTCCGTAAAACAAACTCTTCTTTAAATCCTTGGCGAACTTTTTTGAAACACCTTCTGCTTTAATCAATACTTCATTCATATCAAGCACTCATTCGTTCGGTAATGATAGGCATCGAAACCCGGTAAACAATTAAGGAAAATGCAAAAAGCAAAATCGTCATCAACCCAAAAATTAGCCAGAAGGTTACATGTTCGACCGAGGCCCCTGTTAATGTGTTGCGCAAATCATCCATCATATAATAAAATGGATTGTATTGCATCAATTGTTTCATTAACCCGGATTTGGGTGACATATACACGACCGGCGAAACATACATGAGCATTTGCATACTTAAAGGAATTGCCTTACCCATATCATTATATAAAATTCCGATGGGTGCCAGCAAAATTCCTACACTCATACAGCAGAGCATCGTGATAAATAACAGAGGAAAGAATACAAAAACACCCCAACCCGGCACCACATGATACAAAGCCATAAATACAATCAGCAGTCCTAACTTGATTAAAAAGTTAAAACCCATTTTCATAAATCCAAGGGTAATAAGCGCCTCTTTATCAAAATTAATTTTAGTAATAATACTCTTATTGGCATTTACACTGATGATTGATAAACTCAAACATTCAGTCCACACCGACCAACATGTTGTACCCATTAAAACAAATACCGGATAGGGTATTCCTGTTGAACTGAGCTGAATGGTACCGCTCGCTTGTAAAAAAATCCAAACCAATGCCGTCATTAGAACCGGCACCACAGCCCAAACCACTCCTAACACTGATTGACGGTATTGAGCGCGAATATCTCTGCGAGCTAATTGACGAGCCAGATAGAATGAACGCTTGAATCCTTTCAAACTTTCTTTTAGTACATCGCCTAAATGATACTTGCTACTATCGTTATAAATTTTAATTTCCAAAGTATTGTCTTAAAGCGTGAACGATTAACTATTTAATTTCCACTTCTTGTAATCGTCATAATCGCGAATATAGTCGGACTCATCATAGGACTCAGAGGCCAAAACCAACCAAATGGCTCCTGAAGAAAAATTAGAAATATCTCTCCACATACCGGGTTTGATATGAATACCGAAATATGGCCTGTTTAATGTAATGAGCTTTTTATTTATTCCATCATCGAGGGTAACATCAAAACTTCCACTCACTGCTACAATTAAAGATTCCAGTTTGATATGTCCATGTGCTCCGCGTGATTCACCACCCGGAATATCATACAAATAGTATATCCGATGCACACTAAAAGGTAGATTAATCAAATTCTCCACCGGGGTGATATTTCCTGCCCGATTATGAATTTTCGGAAGTTGTATCAGGTTACAATCAAAAACGGTGAATGTGCTCATTGTTTGGCCAATTTAAATGCTTCAAAATCGCGGATGTATTGCTTCTCGTCATATACTTCATTGGCCAAAACCAAGGCCACACTATTCGTAGAAAAATTTTCCATGCTGCGCCAATACATACTGGGCACATACAAGCCATAATAAGATCGATTCAGGTGAAAGCGCCTTTCTTCCCGACCATCATGTAAAACCACATCAAAACTTCCACTGA
>DAIRSC010000315.1:0-2879 GCA_036804585.1 Chitinophagaceae bacterium | reverse complement strand
TTAATTTCCTTATTATTTCCACCCCTAATTACAAAATCAAAGTCCATTTTTGAAATGGCAATTTTATCAATTGTATATATATCTTCTTTGTCTATTCTTATGAATGATGCCTTCATATAGAGTAGCCATTGACATACGTACAAAGTACTATTGTCATTTTGTTCAGACATTATAAGTATCATTTCAACCAGCTTTGACTTAAGGTAAGTAATTCAGTAGATCAATTCCAAGTTCTTTTCGCCATTCATTTACTCTATTGGGATCTTCTAACGGAAAAAGCTCTAGCTTTCCCTGGTTATCGCCTAGCGGCTTGTATTGAGTGCCAAATCTTTGGGGCAGGCCTCTCATTACTTGAAGTCTGTCATACAGTGTTGCATAATGAATCCATTCTGCCTCCCCTTCTATACAGCGCTCTTTTATGTCTGGTAGATATTGTTTCAAGGCGCTACTGTCATTTGAATGGCTCAAAATTAAAAAAGCACTCTTTACTGATCGTTCACCGACTTCACTGGATTTTGGCCAGTTTTTAAGACCAACTAGACGTTTTAGCGTATTAAAGCGTACGGCATCCATCTCTTCGCATTGTAATGAATTGGCACATATTGTAAAGGATGCATTGAAGCGACTTTCGAGGCTGTCAACAGGCTCATAGTATGCATTTAAGTTTTCTATATAGCGACTCAGGCTTCTGCATTTTTGATCTTCCTTTCCAAGCGAGTCTAACAAAAATGATGTGTCAGGCTGCTTGTACTTTCTATAAGAGTCCTTGACTTGTTTTAGTACCAGCCTGTTACATTTGGTATCAGGTGTCATTGACTTCAACCTGGAATCGAAGAGCAGATATATTTTCTTTGAGTCTGCCACAACATGAAGCCAGATATTGATTAGTTCAAAAGATTTATCAATGTTGCCATCAAATACAGAAAGAAGCAAATTTCTGTATAAAACATCTGGCAATTCGCTCCCTATTTGATGGATGTCGACACGCCGATTTTGCTGACGGCCACTTTCTTGATCGTTGGATGCCACTGGATTTGATTCTCCAAAGTATAATTGGAGGAATCTGAAAGACTTAATCTTATGCTTGCTCTCTAAATATTTAATTACGTTTTCTACCCTCAATTTTGATAAAAGCAAATGGTCTGTGCCGCTATTATCTGTATTGCCGGCAATGGAAAAGGTGCTTTTTGGGAATTTTTTTATTCTTTCTGCAAATGAATCTAGGATGATTTGGGATTTGATGCTTAAAGAAGTATCATTTAGGTTAAAAAAAACACTCGCACCTTCAATTTCAACAGACAGATCCACTGTTTCTTTTTGCGGTGGCTTGCAGAACGAAATGACATGCTCTGATTCGGGATTTTTTTCTTTAATTGGAGCTATGCTTATATGATCAATGTAAAACATGTTGTGATGGCCAAAATTGTTAATAGGAGGGTTTGTTTCTCCTTTAAAAACGCCTATTACAAGGAATTGCAATTTGCAAATTGGCCTGATTTTCCATTTTACTTGAAACCATTCGTTAAATACTACCTTATCTATAAAAAGGCTGGTATACAGTAGTTGCCCATTAGGATTTCGTACTATATCAGAAAACAAATTGATACCGATATTATTTGCAAAATCTCTGTCGCGTGGCAATGGTATATAAAGCCAAAATGAGACTTCATAGATTTTTCCAATCTCGATTGCGTCGGACAATTTGGTGGCTAGGTAAGAGGAACACCCTTGTGATGATAAGTTTTGGGCAAAACAAGAAGGCATATATTCAAGCTGCATCATCGAGTGACCGTCCTTAGGGCTCACGAGCCTACACATGCAGACACCTCGCTCTATAGCCACTTTTTCTTGTTTTTTTCGACAATCGCAGATGTATGGGAAGTTACCATTTAAAAATTTCCAATGGGGCAAAGTGGCGGCGAATTTTTCCGGCCACATAGGACAGGTTACACAGTCAATGGCGCCATGTTCCTCAAAGCTATTATTCAGAACAAGGTTTTGTGAAAAAAAAACTGGAGTAAATAAAACCAGGTTTAGTAATATTAATAAGACATTTTTGCTCATTATTTATTGTCTTTTGAAAAGGAAATTAGGAGTAACTAAGGGAAATCCATTAGTTACTCCAATATTTACTCAAAGATTAATAATCTTTGAACCCATCATCCTTTTTATAAGGATCGTTGATTTTATTCGTGTAATCAACACTTTTATTTGCTTTTTCCTGATCATACTGGGTTTGGGTTGAGGTTTCTCCAGTATACCCACCATACACAGATTGTGGAAACACAACCTCAGCACTTTTAAAACTGGCAAATTTTTTGTCAGAAATTTTTTCGAATTTCATACTCTTTAAATTGAAAATTTGCATCCCTCTTTTCAAACGCCCTAATCCTCACAGATTCAGGCCGGGTGGGAACTTTCCCGTCTCCCCTCCCTCCACTCGCGCGAACTGCAGCAGGTCAGGAAGCGTCACAAAAGTCGGCGCCTTGACTGCCATGATTTGGTATTCCGTAATAAATATCCCGTTTTTTTTCACCACCACGGATGTACATCAAATTTTCATTGACTACGAGAATGGAAACATCCATTATTACCGGTTCAGAGTAGTAGTAGTGAAACCTTTCTCCCGCAAGTTGCTGATCAGCCCGAACACATGGCTGGTTTATTTTTTCAAATTACCGGGCTCTCTGAGGTTAGACTCTTATCTTTCAACGGCTTGATCTGCAGCCTTTTCCAAAATTAATATCAAAAAGTCCAGTGGTCTGCCCGCCAATTCCCTCACACCTGATTCAACAAGCTCCTCAACTGGCCAACGATCCTGTCTAGTACGCGTTTGTCTTCTGTGATGAGGCGCACCTCTCCGCTCATTTCCTGACGGA
>DAIRSC010000314.1:0-2881 GCA_036804585.1 Chitinophagaceae bacterium | reverse complement strand
ATCATGTACTGGAATCAACTATTTTCACGTTAATCAGCAGACCCTACGTAATACGACTACCGGTCAGTGGCAACCTAATCTATATGGCGCAATTCAAAATTTTTATTATGATATGATGCTCAATCGGTTGGATGAAACTTCAGAGAATCAATAGGCCATTTTTCCCAATCTTGTCGAAAATGTTTTGCTGCTGCAAGGTAATTCGAGGGGTGCCAGATATGTGATTTATTTGATGAATGATATGCCGATATTATCCGGAAAATTAAATGCGCAACAAAGTGCCCAAGTTCAATCGATTCCGGGTGGAATGTATTTCGTGGCCATGGAGGTGGATAAAAAATGATTCTCACCAGCTTTTTCAAACGATCGAATTAACGAATCAGATCCTCCCATCTTAGTACCGAATCTGCAGGCAAATCGTGACGAAGTTTTTGACCAATCAAGTATTTACTTTCATTAGGCGCAATTCCGGTACCCGGACGTTTAAACGTTAGGTCTGCATCCTGAATTACTTCGCCTGCTTTCATGGCTCGTTTTAAAATAATACTGCGTCGGAATTTAAGTTTTTTTTGTTCTTCCGCATCCGATACAATGCGTTGTAATTGACCCAGTGAACGAATAATATTTTTTGATTCTCTGGCAATCAGTTTCATCTCATCCGGGTCAGCAGATATTTCATGATCCCAGCCGGGTAAATTTTTATCCGTAGTAAAATGTTTTTCAATGATACATGCTCCTAAAGCCACGGAAGCCAAAGGAATAGAAAAACCAATGGTATGATCGGAGAAGCCTACCGGGTAACCAAAAGTTTGGAACAACATTTCGATGTTTCGCAAATGAATGTCTTCATAAAGAGGAGGATAAATAGAAATACAATGTAAAAGGACAATGTTATCATTTCCTGCTTTTTCTATCACTTTGACCGCTTGTTCAATTTCTGAAAGTGTTGACATTCCGGTTGAAAGCACTACAGGTTTTCCCCGGCGGGCCACATCATTGAGCAACCGAAAATTGTTGACATCCATCGAAGCAATTTTATAGAAAGGAATATTCAATGACTCCAGCAAATCGGCCTCGGATTCAGAAAAAGGTGTTGAGCAAAAATCAACGCCAATTTGTTGACAGTAATCATTGAGTAAATGATGTTGATCTTCCCGCAAATAATATTTGGTCACCATTTCTTCAAGAGATCCAAAATGTTTTTTAGGTGAATCGTCATATTTCTGATTCTTGTCGTATTCCTCCCTTGCAATAAGTGATTCAGGTGTCCAGGACTGAAACTTCACCGCATCTGCTCCTGCAGCCACAGCGCTGTTAATCATTTGTTTGGCTAGATCCATGTCTCCATTATGATTTGCGCCAATTTCTGCAATGATATAAGGTTCGCAAAATTGAAATATTTTTTTTCGTGGGGTAAGTTGAATTTCGTGTTTCATGTTTCGGTGATTTGTTGCACTATTCCGGAATTAGCCCGGGTTTTAATTTCGCTATTTCCCACCAAAATGGCCTGCCTTTGGTGAGTGCGGCAAGATAATCTAAATCCTGAATCAAATGTTCAGGCGACTGCATTAAATTCAATCTTTGCTCAATTTGAGCGTACTGAGGATGATGAATATGGATTTGCTTTAATAAAAACTCATAATGTTTTATTTTGATCTGTCGGGCTTGTTCAATTTTTTTCGGATTGCATTGTGTTAGTCCGGCAATATTGTTTGTGTGTTGACGATAATAGGTCTGTACTTCGCTATCAAAATAAATGTGTAAATGTGCTTGCTCTAAAAGCATTGAACAGAAGAGTGACCAGTCTACAACCGGATGATCTTCATCAATGGCGTAAGCCTGCAGACATGAACTGCGCATGGCAACATTACCCAGGCCCATGACATTCTGGTCGAGCAGAAAGTCAATATCCGGTTCAAATCCATGATTCAGGCGCCCTCCCCAAAAATGCGGAATGAGTAGTTTACCTTGTTCATCCACGATGTTTAAATCCCGAAAAAGAATATCGTAATTTTTAAGTCCCGCTATACTGCTATCAATCAGATTATCTGAAAAAAAATCGTCACTATCTCCGAAAATGATGTTTTGATATTCAGGAAATTGTTTCAAGCATTCAAGCCCTTGTTTACGAATCGAAGCAATGCTTCCTTTTACATCTATAACCAGCGAATTTAGTTCTGAATGGCGTTGAATTTGGTCGGCTAGTTCATGATTTGGTACACCATCGTTGAATAAGAGGAGATCAAAATCCTGATTGCTTTGCTTGGATAAACTACCGAAAAAACCGGTGAAAAAAGGCATATTCCCCGGGTGAACCACTGTAAAAAAAGCATTGGCAGATTGTGGCCTGAAATTTGGATCGATGTTCAAGGGGGAACAGGTTTGAGCATGTAAAAATAGCTGAATAGCTCATAATAAAATCAAAGGACTACTGCTTGCGCCAACGAGCTACTCTTCGGATGGTATCCGAGATGGGATTAAATTGAAAACCGGGCAATGTGCATAATATTTTACTATTATCAAAACTGGCATTGGACTGTGCACTGTGAGCCGTTTCTTTGGTAATGGTAGCCTGCCCGCCAAACAATAAGGTTTTAAAATAGGATAAGCGCCAAACGATGGCAGTGAGCCAGGGGCCTGCAAAAATATGTGGAGGCTTAACGCCCATTTCGACTGCCATTTGTGTAAAAATATCTTTAAAGGTCCGGTTTTGTGCAATGAGGATATAACGTTCATTCCACCCCTCTTCACGATTCAAAAAGCAAAGAATCACCCGGGTAATGTCTTTCACATCCACCCAAGCGGTACTTCCCTTGGTGTAGAAAGGAAACCCCCCGGCCACTATTTTAAACAGGTTGCTGCTACTTCGTTGTTCATCGCC
>DAIRSC010000313.1:0-2888 GCA_036804585.1 Chitinophagaceae bacterium | reverse complement strand
TTGTTTTTGTTATTGTTTTGATTCCCCGAACCTCCATTGAGGATGTTATTGGCCCGGTTAAACAAATCGTTGATGGTTTGTGCATGGCTTGAATAGGTGCAGACGGAAATGAATAGGATGAACAGTGTTTTTTTCATGATCTTATATTTTTATAAAAGACGTGCCTCAGACCATTAAATCCGAAAAGGGTTAAATGCCTGAATGCTCCTTCGAACTGATTATTCAAATTTAAATCCCGTATTGATATAGCAACGTTAACAGACTTTAAAAATCTGAAGGCCCAACCAAAGCGGCGAAAACATATTGGAATAGCTATTTGCATTTCTCCATCCACGCAAGCATTCTATCTAACAATCCGGTGTATACTTCAAGAAAACATTCAATACTTAAAGTCCTTATTTAAGGGCTGCTGTTTAACGTGAAAGCATTCGATATCATTGCATTTTGGTGTGATTTGCGCTTATTTAAATGCACGGTAATTTTTTATAACTCTGCAATAAGCTTGCAGTTCATTTCTTGATTTTCATTTCTCACTGGCATCTTCAACTTTAGCGTCATCGTTCAAGGGGCTCTAAAATAGTACTATCCCATGAACGCTTCCTTGAATTTGAAGCGCCAGAGAAATAACCGGCAGCCCCCATTTACAAGTGTTCACAAATCATCTCCACCAATTCCCGGGCATGATCTCCAAATAACATGGTTTGGTGGTTTCCATGCATTTCGTGAAGGGTTACATGGTGCATCCTGGAAACAATTTCCCGAGCCTTTTGATCCGGGAGTAAAGGCATTTGCATCGTATACTCATCAAGTGCTACCACCAGTAAAACCTCATGCCGAATACCGGTAAAATATGTATCCCAGGGCTCTTTGGAAACGTTAGCGGCAATTTGAATAATATCAGAAAAGTTACTGATGGGTTCAACACTCCCATCCGCGGCCGTTGCAACATCAGCCCGATAATAGGCTTCCATGGCCGGATCCCAAAAATGCAGGTAAGGTGCCTGACGGATCGTTTCTAGATAAGTTTCGAAATCAGCAAAACGAGTATCTATTCTGCTCAGTGCCGGCCCCAACATTTCAGCCGCTTTCGGATTCATTTGAGGGGCAGCATCGAGAATCACAATACGCTCGAAACGATCGGGAAAATGATAAGCCAGATAGGACGCCATCAAGCCACCAAAGGAATGTCCGCAGAGATGAATTTTATCAATCTTCAAATGATCGAGTAAATCCATCACATCCGTGGCATGCTCCCGTATACTGTAATGAAATGCTACTTTCGAACTGAGTCCCCGGCCCCGGAAATCAATACTGATGACCCGAAAATGATCGGCTAAACCTGCTTGTATCAGACCATTAAATGCAAAAGCATTGGCGGTTAATCCATGCAGGAGTAAAAGTGGTGGATGTTCATTCTTGAAATCCAGATAATGGATATTGATTTGATTGACAGCGGCAATTTTACTTTCGTAGGTATACATCTTCTCTTTATTTATGCGGCCGTCCAGCCACCATCCACAGGCAATGCTACACCGGTTAAGGTGGAGGATTTTTCGTCCGCCAACATCATCACCACATCCACAATGAGATCTATTGAAACAAATTCCTTGACGGCTTGTTTTGCGAGCATGACTTTTTCGATAATCTCTTCTCTGCTCATCTGATGTGCTTTCATCTGATCAGCAATTTGATTTTCTACGATGGGTGTACGCACATAACCCGGACAAACAGCATTCACAGTAATATTATGTCCGGCACCCTCCAACGCCAGCGCTTTGGTTAAACCAATCAGTCCATGCTTGGATGCCACGTATGCACTCTTATATGCAGAAGCGGTTAAGCCGTGTGCAGAGGCCATATGAATGATACGACCAAAACCGTTTTTCTTCATTCCCGGCCAAACAGCTTTTGCCAAATGAAAAGCTGCCGACAAATTAATGGCCAGAATGGCCTCCCATTTTTCAGCAGGAAAATTTTCGATCGGTGACACATACTGTATCCCGGCATTGGCGACTAAGATATCAATGTTACCGAAACGTTCGATACCTGCTTCGACCATTCCACGAATCGCTGATGGGTCGCGCATATCAGTGGCAGAAAACAAATATTCGGCCTGATAACGGGAAGCCAATTCCTCCGATAATTCAGCAGCATTGGGTTCAATGCCATTTAAAATGAGCTGATACCCCTGAGCCGCAAAACGTTCGGCTATCGCTTTACCGATTCCACTGGTACTCCCTGTGATAAGTACTGTTTTTTTAGAGTTCATATTGTTTTTGATATCCATTTAAAAGCAAACAAACACGCAATCCTTTTTTAGGATAGAGGATTCTTATAGATTCCGTTTCGAATCGCATTTGCCTACGCCATTGCTGTCACTTGGTTGGCATTCGGTAGGTGTGATGAGTTGTTTATCGAGAAAATCCGGAATACCATCGGCGTCCGTATCACGCGGACAACCTTTTGAATCCACACGAATGCCGGCAGGCGTATTGGCACATTGATCAAAACAATCGTTGATGCCATCATCATCTGCATCTTTGCGGCAATCTTTTTTGGGTTGATCTTTCTGGGCCTGGAGCGATTGATTCGCAAACCAAAGAAAGAATATCAACATCGTACCTAATAATAATTTCCAACGCATCATCTTTAAGATTGTACTACAAATATAGTCATGATGAAGGAAGTACATGTCACTGAAGTATGCGACAAAATTTCAATCAGCACCCTTTGAAATCCTTATGTTTCCTCACAATTCAGCCTGTCCATTCCTGATGAATCATGCTAATTAGGCGCTGCTGTTTAACGTGAAAATAGTTGATTCCAGTACATGGTGGAGTAATTTTCGTTCATTTAGATGCACAATAATTTTTCATATCACCTCAATA
>DAIRSC010000312.1:0-2892 GCA_036804585.1 Chitinophagaceae bacterium | reverse complement strand
AAATATTCTTCTGCAGGGGGTGAAGATGCCAGTATAAATTTGTCTATTCATCGATTGACACCCATGTTGTGCTTTATGTCCAATTCATTTAATAACGACTGGACTGGCTTTGCTGCAGAGTATGCCTACAAAGAAAAGTTTATGCTTCGCGCAGCTTATCGATATGAAAATAATGTAGCAGATAAAGAAAATACAACGACTTTTTTTACTGGATTGAGTTTTGGAGCTAGCTTGCAAGGGATGATTAAAAGCACTAAACGCGAACAGGCGATTGCCTTTGACTATGCCTTCCGTCCAACTCGATTCTCTACTGGCGTTCATACCCTCGGGTTACGAATCAATCTTTCTCCGGTAGAAGAAGATGAAGAATAAACTTTCATTATAACTTTAATTATATTTACACATCAACGCTTTCCAAAAGGAAGGCGTTGATTCTTTTTTATTAATAACTAACAAGAATATGAGTATATCCTACGTGACCAAGGAAACCTTCGATCAAATGATTGAAGAATTGAATAAACTCAAATCAGAGGGACGTTCTGAAATTGCCAAAGCCATTGCCGAAGCCCGAGAAAAAGGCGACTTAAAAGAAAATGCTGAATATGATGCAGCCAAAGAGGCGCAAGGTCATCATGAGGCAAAAATCGCCATTCTCGAAAATGCAGTAGCTAATGCCCGGATCATTGATGTTAATGATATCGATATCAGTAAAGTGACGATCTTATCTAAAGTGAAGATGTTAAACATGGAAACTAAAAAAAGTATACAGTATCAAATCGTATCCGAAAACGAAGCAGACCTCAAAGCGGGAAAAATTTCTGTTTCCTCTCCAATCGGAAAGGGCTTACTGGGCAAAAAAGTAGGAGAGGTGGCCGAGGTACAAACTCCGGGCGGTTTGATGAAGTTTAAAGTTGAAGAAATCACCATCTAATGGCATCCATATTTTCACGCATCGTTGCCGGTGAAATCCCATCTTACAAAATCGCTGAAAATGAACATTTTTTCGCATTTCTTGATGTGTTCCCTTTAGTCCCAGGACATGTGCTGGTTGTGCCTAAAATTGAGATAGACTTTATTTTCGATGTGCCTGAGGAACGGTTAAAAGAATGGTTGTTATTTGCTAAACCAATTGCGCTATCCATCAAAAAGGCATTTCCATGTAATCGGGTAGGGCTGAGTGTAATCGGACTCGAAGTGCCACATGCACACATGCACTTGTTGCCTATCAATCATGCAGATGATATCAATTTCACCAGAGAAAAATTAAAGCCAACAGCAACCGAATTGGAAGAATCCCAAAGGCTTATTCTCCTTCACTTGGAGCACTCGGATTAATAAACCGAAATCCCACCCCGTGAATGGTTTGAATTTCAATTTCAGTTTCTTCCTTGAGGAAGTTCCTGATTTTTGTGATAATAACATCCATACTTCTTCCAAGAAAGTAATCATCCTTGCCCCAAACCTTCGTTAATACTTCATCGCGTTTCACAACACGGTTCGGATTCATACAAAAGAATCGCAATAAATCGGCTTCTTTTTGAGTCAATCGAACATCTGTATTCGGACCTTTAACGGTTAAATTTGGGAAATCAAAAGTGGTTTGCCCAATTTTAAAAATCAATTCATCCGGATCTGTTCCTTTTGTGCGTTTTAAAAATACATCGATACGAAGCATCAATTCCTCCATACTAAATGGCTTCGTGATATAATCATCCCCTCCCGCCTTAAACCCTGCTATACGATCTTCTTGCATGCTTTTAGCCGTAATAAACAAGATTGGTATATGTGTGTTTTTACGACGAATCTGATTGGCTAACGTGAATCCGTCCTTTTGGGGCATCATCACATCTAATAAACATAGGTCATAAAAGTTTTTCGAAAACTGTTGCCAGCCCATATTACCATCGGTAGCATGGGTTACTTCAAATCCCTTCTCTTCTAAACTATCTTTGATCACATAACCCAAGGAAGCATCATCTTCCACAAGTAAAATTTTGGTTTTTTGAGGCATATCGTCAGAGTTTATGATTTTAGTGGGATAAATATACAAAATTCTGAACCTTTATCAAGTTCACTATGAACTTTTATATTTCCACCATGTTGCTTAATAATCAGCTTTACATAATTCAAGCCAAGTCCAAAGCCCTTCACATCATGCAGATTGCCGGTTGGAATCCGATAGAACTTGTCGAAGATATGTTTAACGTTTTCCGGACTCATGCCAATTCCATTGTCCCGAATGGTGATTTTAATATGATTTTCATGCCGACTTGCTTTGATTATGATTTGTGGTATTTCGCGGCAATATTTGATAGCATTATCCAGTAAATTAACAACTACATTCTTGAAGTGAAGCTTGTCGGCATGTATCATCAATCCATCTTCAACTTCCAGTTGGATATCTCCTCCTCTTGAACGAATCAGGGGTTTATAGGTTTTATCAATAATTTCTTCCAAATTAGGAGCCAGTTCAAAATCCTCTTTG
This sequence comes from Chitinophagaceae bacterium, assembly GCA_036804585.1. Taxonomy (GTDB): domain Bacteria; phylum Bacteroidota; class Bacteroidia; order Chitinophagales; family Chitinophagaceae; genus OLB11. The sequence goes on along the minus strand of DAIRSC010000312.1, from coordinate 407 downwards.
TTCAACGAAATGGTATCCTTTCCACTTTTAGCCATCTGTAATACCCTCTCTACCTGATTGGTCAGATGCAAGGTTTCGTTATTAATGATGGTTGCATAGTTGAGTAATCGTTCCGGATTATTAATGATATTTGGATTTTTCAATACTTCCGACGAAATTTTAATCGTGGCCAGTGGTGTCTTAAATTCATGGGTCATGTTGTTCACAAAGTCCTTCTGGATCTCACTCAGTCTTTTTTGTCGGAAGATGATAAAAATCGCATATGCCAGAATAATCATGAATAGAATTAACACAAAAGTGGAGGCAAACCAGCTGCTCATTTCCTTGGTCAGGAAGGTAGATAGCTGCGGGAAATGTACCCCAAAATAGTTGTTCTCCTTTTTATTTTTTTGATTTTTAGTAGGATT
>DAIRSC010000311.1:0-2944 GCA_036804585.1 Chitinophagaceae bacterium | reverse complement strand
AAATTAACATCACTTAAAACAATTCAAAAGAAGCTAATAGATTTAGAAGAATTAAATACATCATCCATAGTTTGGGCTGTAGAAAACAAACTCGGAAAAATGAGTGAGAAGGATAAAAATGAAATGCTGAAATTTTTCATTTGTATTTAGGTTTATATATCGATAAATATAGTTAATTCACAATAAGCGATTTCCAGATCTCCTAAAAAAGTTTTGGCCTGAACAATGCTCGACTGTCCAATTTGATGTAAAGGCCGAACTTCAGCCCGAATCAGAGTCCGGGCCGGAGGTCGTTGGTGAATTTGAATATGTTTGATGGCTCCAATAAAACCTTTTTGTATGCCTTTCCCTAAAAATTGAGCTCGATAACCGGCCCCGGCTGCGGCTGTTTGCGCCATCACTTCTAGCAAGGCCTGCTCTGACAATCCATCTTCATCACACATCACATGATTTTCAGGAATTCGAAAGGTGCAAATCGTTTTCTCTTCATCACAATCAATGATATCATCAATAAATTGAAAGGGATATTGTTGAGGAATAAAATCCTTGGCCGGTTGTGGAAATTTGCCCATGGTGTAAAGATAAATTAGCGCGTTTAATTCTACCTTATTTTGTCTTGTCAGCTCTAATCCAATATTTTTAGTTGGGTAAAACCAACGGCAAAAATGAATTTGAAAATCTGATACCGGGTTAATTCGACACATTATGATTTTCTAACTCGAGGCTCCCCCGTAAATCCTTTATAGACCTTTTTTGTAATAGTTTCGTGCATTGCGACTACAAATTCTTGGTTGAAGAAAATAAAGGGCCATTCGCACAAATGGATTATTTTAGCTGCTTCTTATGCTTGAAATTATTATCCTCATTTTTCTGTGCCGGCATATCGGTGAAATAGCGATTCGTAAAGGCGAAAATGCAAACAAATGGAAGCTATATACTGTATTGGCCTGGATAGGTGGCGAAACTACCGGACTCATTATTGGATTTGCCATTTTTGAGGATAATATCCTGATGAGTATCCTCGTTGCGATCCCTTGCGCTGTTGCCGGATATCATATCATACGAAATCAATTAAACCGAAAGCCGGATATCACCAATATGATTGACGAATTAGGTCAGGATCTTCAATCATAAAAAATATTTTGACGACATGAACTTTATTCTTTTTGACGATGAACGATTAGAGCACTTTCTGCCATTAACCCATACACGGCCATTAGCGGCCTTGAGATGCGGTATTTTAACGATGCAGGAAAAGTGGCAGCATACAACCACAGTACCTGTATATTATTTGAGCAGAACGCATCTTCAGGAAAAATTTGAATTACAAACTGGGCCGGATAATTTGCTCATCAATAGCGCATGTTTTACTTCTGCCGATTTCTTTGAAGAAATTTTAAAATTACAGATCAATGAATCTCTTGTTTTCAAGGGCATGTTGTTAGCCATCCGCTTAAAACCAGAAGATATACAAGATTTCCAAATTTCCGAAAGACTCGCGAGCAGCCATCAAATCCCCTATTCCGGGAGCCTGAGGATGTTAGAAAATCTCTGGGATATTTTTAGCAAAAATGACGAAGCAATCCGTGATGATTTTAAGCGCCTCAGCAGTGGTAGAACTTCTGCACCTATACCGGAAGGTAATCAGGTTATTGGCGACCAATTGTTCATCGAGCCGGGTGCGCGCATCTTTGCCAGTATTATCAATACAACCACCGGTCCGGTATACATTGGCAAGAATGCCGAAGTGATGGAAGGCTCCTTAATCCGTGGCCCATTTGCTTTAGGCGAAGATGGAGTACTAAAAATGGGGGCTAAAATATATGGAGCCACTACCATTGGTCCGGGCTGTAAAGTTGGTGGTGAAGTGAATAATTCAGTCTTCTACGGCAATTCCAACAAAGCACATGATGGCTTCATCGGCAATGCAGTGATTGGCGAATGGTGCAATATTGGAGCTGACTCAAACAATTCAAATCTGAAAAATAATTACGAAGAAGTCAAGTTGTGGAGTGAACAGAAAAAGAGTTTTATTAAAACAGGTTTACAATTTTGTGGCCTGATTATGGGTGATCATTCTAAATGCGGTATCAATACCATGTTCAATACGGGCACGGTAGTGGGTGTAAGTTGCAATGTGTATGGTGCCGGATTTCCACGAAATTTTATTCCTTCCTTCAGTTGGGGAAGTGCTAATGGGTTCATGGAATATCAACTCATTAAAGCCATTGACACCGCAAGCAGAGTTTATGCCCGACGGAAGTTATTTTTTGATGCTACCGAAAAAAAATTGATGGAACACGTATTTCTTCAAACCAAGGAACAACGAAATTATTAATCAATGAAGCAGACGAGTATACTGCTGGTAACCCCTCCGTTTACCCAACTCAATACGCCCTATCCGGCAACTGCTTATTTAAAAGGGTTTTTAAATACCCAACAAATTTCTAATTTTCAAATTGACCTGGGTTTAGAGGTTACGCTAGAACTTTTTTCTGTCGATGGTTTAAATGAATTATTCGATAGCATTGAATCAAAACAACTTCATTCAGAAAATGCACATCGAATTTTTAACCAAAAGGATCGATATATCGAAATCATTTCATCTGTGATTCGGTTTTTACAAGGTAAGGATCCAACGCTGGCTTATCTTTTTTCGCAACCCGGATTTCTCCCCCAGGCCGCCCGTTTTGATGTAAATGAATTTCCGGAGGAATTATTTGGTCAAATGGGCATTCAGGATAAAGCCAAACATTTGTGTACAATGTTTCTGGAAGATCTTTCAGACTTCATTCAGGAAAACAAAGACCCTCATTTCGGGTTTAGTCGATACGCAGAACAACTGGCCCGCAGCGCGAATACCTTTGATGAAATAGCGCTTCAGTTAAAGGCCGCATTGTCGTGGGTTGATGGTCATACTATCACTTGCCTGAGGCGGTATATT
>DAIRSC010000310.1:0-2952 GCA_036804585.1 Chitinophagaceae bacterium | reverse complement strand
CAAAAAAGTTCAAGGCTTTTTGAACTTTTAAGTAGGGCTTGCTGATTATCTCAAAGGCGCTTCAAATTCAAGGAAGCGCTCGAGAGATGGTACTATTGCAGCCCGTGGACGATGAAGCAGAAGTTGAAGATGCAAGTGAGATAACTAGCAGCCCCCAGGAGATTCGTATTTCAAGCAAAATTCCGCGACAATGAATTAGAATAATATTTGACAAACGAAGGACAGCAACGTGGAGAAAATTCACAACAAGATAAACTACTGAGAAACGGTTTTGAATTTTCGTCTCAATTCAAAATTTTGTCCCAAGTATAATTTGCGTAACTGCTCATCAGCGGCTAATTCTTCAGCTGTTCCGGATTTTAAAATTTTCCCATCATACAACAAATACGCTCTGTCTGTAATAGATAAGGTTTCCTGCACATTATGGTCGGTGATAAGGATTCCGATATTTTTAAACTTGAGTTGCTCTACAATCATCTGAATATCTTCAACGGCAATGGGGTCGATACCGGCAAAAGGTTCATCCAATAAAATGAATTTAGGATTGACTGCCAAGGCCCTGGCAATTTCAGTGCGTCGTCGTTCTCCTCCGCTCAATACATCTCCCGGACTTTTGCGCACATGAGTCAGGCGAAATTCACTGAGCAGGGTCTCCAGTTTATGCGCTTGTTCTTCACGACTCAATTGAGTGAGTTCTAATACGGCGGAGATATTATCTTCCACACTTAACTTTCGAAAAATAGAGGCTTCTTGAGGGAGGTATCCAATACCCAATTGAGCTCTTTTGTACATCGGTAATGCAGTGATGCATTGATCGTCCAGAAATACATCACCTTGGTCCGGTTGAATCAAGCCCACCACCATATAAAAAGTGGTTGTTTTACCGGCTCCATTCGGCCCAAGCAGCCCAACAATTTCCCCTTGCTTTACCTGTATACTCACTTGGTTGACCACTGTTCGCCGTCGATACTTTTTTAGTAATTCGGTGGTACGTATTGTAGATAACATACGGTAAAATTAAAGGCTTCCATTGAATTTAATCATGAACAAAATTGTTATACAATACATAGGGGCTGTTGTTGAATATGAAAGTAGTTGATATTATTACATTCAGGTGTGAATTTCGCTTTTTAAATGCTCGGAATTTTGTCAAATCACTTCAATAAGCTTGCAGTTCATTTCTTGATTTTCATTTCTCAGTGGCATCTTCAACTTCGGCGTCATCGTCCACGGACTGTCCGGCAAGTGCGGGACTATCCCTTGAACGCTTCCTTGAATTTGAAGCCAAATGACTTAGCCAATTATTTTTGATAGTTTTGCAACGGGCTCAAATCCAAATAATCTGCCAGGTTCCCAGAGCCGAAATGATTTCGGGCTATGATAGTGCGGACAATCGGAAGTCTCTCTCAACAGAATAAAGAATATTGGCTAACGGGGCACTTTTTCGAGCCGTATACCAATACTCATGATTTCCGGTAAAGGATTCATGCGCATGATTTGTTTTAATGAAATTCTATATTGACCCGTTTGCGAAAAATGCATAGCAGCTCCGTTTTTTGTCAGAGGCATTTTATGTTCCCATATTTCATTCATGCCACGGCCCAGCCATTTACCACTTTCTTCCGCCAAGGGAATTTCTGTATTCAGGTAACCGGTACTTTTTCCATCCGGCAAAAGGGTATTGGTTTTGAGCCATAGATTCGAAAAGGGGTATGCTTCGGTATGACGCATCATCAGAAATAACAGATAATTCGAAGCAGTATCAGTAATATTCAATACAAACTGTACAGAATCTTTTTGAGCCCAACGGTGGCCTTTAAATGCATAATGTTTTTCATATACCGCTCCTTTGATACAGGATAGCATAAGGCAGCTAAGGCCAAACATGCAGCTGATTATACTTCTTTTCATTCTACAAAGCATTTAACAATTGTTCTTTAGCTTGCTCCAGTTCATCTTTCATCTGCACAACAATACGTTGTATGTCCACATCGTTTGCTTTAGATCCCATGGTATTGATTTCACGACCAATTTCCTGAATTAGGAATCCTAATTTTTTACCCTTTTGCGAAGCATCTTCTTGAATCAAATGTAAAAAGTATTCACAATGGTGCAAGAGCCTGTTTTTTTCTTCCTGAATATCCAGTTTTTCGACATAGAACATCATCTCTTGTTCAAGTCGGCTAGGGTCCATATTTGCGCTTTGGGTCAAATCGGACAAACTTTGTTGAAGTCTTTCACGAATACGATCCAATCTTTTTTTGTCAAAAACTTCCACACTCCTGCAAAGCTCATCAATCCGTTGAATATTATTTTGAATATGGCGTGTGAGCATGACACCTTCTTTTTGTCGGTGTTGTGTAAGCATGTCGCATACCATTCCAATCTGAGCAGCAATGACCTGCCAATCCTCATCACTCAAGGTATCCGTTACACCTGAAACAACCTCTGGCATACGCATCAGGGTAGGTAGAATATCCTTTTGCTCTATTTGAAGTTCATCGGCAATTTGCTGCATGGAGGCATAATAATATTTTGCCAAATCCATGTTGACCGTCATCGGCTTACTAATCCCATGTTGTTTCAGATATATATTGACATCTATTGTACCACGCGATAATTTTTGCTGAATAATATTTCTTAATTCAATTTCAAAAAGTTTTACAACAGGAGGCATTTTAGCAGTCACCTCAAACTGTTTTCCATTCAATGAACGAATTTCAAGCGAGCAGGTATAGTCACCTACATTGAACTCCGATCGTCCATATCCTGTCATGGATTGCAGCATGTTATTTTATTTATTAGATGTTCGTAAAAAATGTTGTCTGCAATAAAAACTATTCCAGGTCAAGCGGAGTTAAATGTAAAACAATGTGTGTATGACTTAAAAAAATATTTTTTATTCAAGCGGTTTTTAATAAGCGCAACAAAGAAAAAAATCAAAATTATTTT
>DAIRSC010000309.1:0-2972 GCA_036804585.1 Chitinophagaceae bacterium | reverse complement strand
GCCGACAGTTGCGGGTTCAATTGTTGAATAGCAGACTTAAGTCGCCCACGCAATACAACCTCAATAAATTCACGCTCCTGCACGCGCGCGCCCTCCGGAGCGATATCAGGCCCCCATACAATTTCTGTATAACCAAGTTCCGAGGTGAATAGGTTATTGGCGGCGTATTCAATGGCGTCTTCGTTGAGGATGTGCATGGGTTTAAGGCTAATGCTCTGTCTCTAATGCTTCTTTTAGTTCCAATGCTACCGCATCAGCTTCTCTTACCCCTATTACCCGGTATTCTACATTTTTGTCCTGTATATTCAGCTTCTTTTGAAGCAAATCAGCCAACTCGGGATTGTCTGGAAAAATACTTAGCAAATACACCTTCAAAGGCTCATCAGCGGTTAATAATTCCCTGGCAAAACCATCCCACCTGTAAATTTTGTCTCGTATGGTACCCTCATTTTTTAAGGCAAATGAAAGACTTTCAAAACAGTGCCAGACACCATTCTTACAAGAATACTGAAAATCGAAGGAGTCCGTATCCGTTTTGATCTTGTGCTTTTGAAGTTTAGAGGTGATGCCATATCGATCAAAATATTGCTTGTACACATTTTTCCAGGCGTAAGCATCGTCTAGTCGCTTCTCACTATCCTCTTGATATTGCCCTATGAAACGGCTGAAAATTTCATCAAAAGCTAATGAGTGCTCTAAATGCCGGCCCTGCCAGGTTTCTGAAAAATACAGGCCATTGTCATCTGGAGGCAGCAAAGAGGCGGTCAGTGCTTCAATATGGTCAAATCGTTGCAGCCCTTCTTCACGAAGTTTGATCAGACGTTTATTCAACTGTTTGAGTGCCGACAAAATAAAGCTGCCTTGTACGGCATCGCCAAAAAACTGGCTGAGTCGTCCATATTTTTTGTCCTCAAAGCGCCAAAGCAACTCCTTGCTTTTTGCATCGAAGTACACAACTCCGAGATTGGCAAACTCCCCTGTCAGGTGATCATGACGGTAGCGCAGGAGTTGGTATTGGTAGTTTATCCAATTAACTTGTTCCATATCTCTGAGATGAAGGTTGTGATATGTTGTTGAATTGACTCAATATGGCCCTGAATACGGGCCATTTCTGTTGTGTCTTCCCATTCTATAGGGATTAATTCACTTGCACGTTGCCAAAAATATGGGGTCAGTTGCGAGAGTGTACTCAATGCAGCCTCCCACTGAACGTTTCGATTTTGGCGAAGCATTGGGTAAAAGAGGTGCTGTTTGGCTGCCAAGACATCCGTATCATTCAGTACCCAAGGAGTTGGGTTGGCAAACATAGGCAACATTGACAAAAAACCGAACGAAAGCTCATGGTCATAAACGTAAATCTTGCCTCCTGCCAAAAATGAATTGGGTTTCTCATCCCGGCGATCAGCATTTTGTAACATCAAATCAAACGCAAAAATACGGGCGGCTGTTTGATGCAGTTCTTTGGGGAGGTTTGGTGATGGCTGAAAAGTGGTATTGCCAGAGATGTACCGGCTGCCAATATTTAAGCCTAAAGCCTTGGTATTCATAATTGTTCGCAGATCAGCCGGTACGGTATCCACAAAATTATGATCTACATGAATAACGACTGGCTCCGGAACTGCAATATCCATTTCAGCAGCCATCCATGCGGCTAACAATTCCCGGCGACAAGTGGTTTCATTCATCCGTTCCTCATTGCGGTATTTGAGCACAAAGTCGCCGGATTGTTGCCGGTTTTGGTCAATGCCTCGGATGAGCATGGGCCGATTGGCGCCGCTGCTTAAGGTATGCACCCATTGCAAGGGGACGACCTCGCAGGGTTTGTAATGGGGTGAGGTGATTTTTAGCATGGGGGTATAGGGTTAGATCAATAACATTTGGTGCTGTTCTTTGCCCAATATTGGATTTGAAACTGCCGCGCATATTTTATTTGATTTCCCAGGAAAGCACACATATACTCTCAGTTTCGGATTTCGATTTTGCAATTACTGTTAAGTTAGTGGATTTAGTTTTTTTCTTGTTTTCTACATGATGGTCAAGTAGTTTATTTGTGCTATCCTGATCCACGCTCAATTGTCTAAAATGCAAGTCAATAATATCCACCCACCGCAAACTCTCCACATCTCTTTTTTTGCAAACCAAAATAAAGAAGGCTCTCGCTTTCTTCTTTGGGGTAGAAAATTCATTTAAACCTTCCTCTTTTAATTTGTAGAAGTCCATCTCTATCTCGTCAATTTTGAAATCATTAAATTCTTCGTGTGCGCCTTTTTTGAACCGTTTACCGTGTTTGGATAACTTTCCGGTCTTGGGGTTAGGTTTAATTTTGTATTCTTCCTCAGTTTTTATTTTCACATATGACTTTATCTCAAATAATATTGGTGGAGACATTTTTAAACCTTTAATATGAGTTATGACGCAATCAAATTTTCCAAGATTTTCTCGATCTACTCTAAAATCGGTATTTTTTAGATTATTTCTTAAAAATGAGGCCACAAAACTCTGAATATCATATTCGCTAATGTCAAAGACACCTTCATTGTAAAGGAGTTCGACATTGAGCGCTATATTCCTTAATAGTCTGTTGTGAATATCTCTAAAGGATAAATATTGACTAATTTTTTTCATCATTAAAATTTTAGATAAGTATCTCTCCCCGCATCAGTCTTGGAAGCAGTACATCACGCAAAGATGTGAGGGTACGAGATTGTTGGAGATTTACCAATATGGTTTCAAAAATTGGTTCAACTTTATCCTGATACTTTTTCAAGCCAAATACTGAAGGGATAGGAAGTTCTAAATTTTGAATTAATTCTTGTGAAATATTTTGTTGTGCAGCACCTGTAGCCAAATTTTTTAAATTCTTCTTTTCATTGCTTAAAAACTGAAAAGCATAAGAAAATGGATAGTTTGAACTGGGCAATATTGCTCAAATTGCTTGGTTACAAGCGGCCGATTTACTTAATATCGAAACT
>DAIRSC010000308.1:0-2985 GCA_036804585.1 Chitinophagaceae bacterium | reverse complement strand
GAAGGAAGAGACTCAGTCGTTGTCACGTATTATTACATTCTTCTCTATAAATGTACTCGTGTTGGCAGTACTTACATGATAAAAGGAGATGTCATCCTAGTCCGATAATTTTTATCCATCAAAAAAATCCTGCAATTCTACTTGCAGGATTTTTTTATAGTGCCTACGCCTGAATATCTTTACATCTTAATAATTCTGTTATGGTGGATGTATTGTTGGGCTTACAATGGGGCGATGAGGGTAAAGGAAAAATTGTAGATTTTCTGGCGAAAGAATATCAAATTATTGCTCGTTTTCAGGGTGGACCAAACGCTGGTCATACCTTGTACCTGGGTGATAAAAAAATTGTGTTGCATACCATTCCTTCTGGCGTATTTCATCCCGGAATGATTAACCTGATTGGTAATGGAGTGGTGATTGATCCTGTATCCTTTTTAGAAGAGTGCAACGATATTAAGTCGCATGGTATCAATCTCAAAGCCTGCCTGAAAATCAGCGAGCGGGCCCATCTTATTCTGCCGTCCCATAAGGCCCTGGATCGTGCCAGTGAATCCGCCAAGGGACAAGATAAAATCGGTAGCACCCTAAAAGGCATTGGTCCTACATACATGGATAAAACCGGAAGAAATGGATTAAGAGTCGGAGACATTCTCAAGCCCGATTTTAAACAACGATATCAGAATCTGAAGCAAAAGCATCAGCAAATCCTGAAAAATATGCAGGCTGAAGATGATGATATCGACCAATTTGAGCCGGCTTTTTTTGAAGCTGTTGAAGCCCTCAAAGAGTATGAAATTATTGCAGCTGAGTTTTGGTTAAATGATCAGTTACAGAAAGGACAAAAAGTACTGGCAGAAGGCGCACAAGGTACAATGCTGGATATTGATTTCGGTACCTATCCTTTTGTTACTTCCAGTAATACCATTACGGCAGGTTTGTGCACTGGTTTAGGCATCGCCCCAAAATGGGTAAATAAAGTGTATGGCGTAAGCAAAGCCTATTGTACCAGAGTAGGTAGTGGTCCTTTCCCCAGCGAATTGCTGGATGCCATTGGGGAAAAATTGAGAGAATTAGGTAAAGAATTTGGCGCAACAACCGGAAGGCCCCGACGTTGTGGTTGGATTGACCTCGTAGCCCTAAAATACGCTTGTATGATTAACGGAGTCACCGACCTGGTTTTAACCAAATCAGATATCCTCGATGAGATGGACTCAGTTGGTGCCTGTACTTCATACCAAATTGATGAACAGGAAATCAAGGATTTTCCCTATGACATCATTGAAACAACCGTTACACCCAATTATACCTACTTTCCAAAATGGGATAAACCACTGTCGACTTGCGAGCAGGCGCAGGATATTCCCCCGGGATTTAGAGATTTGATTGCTTTAATCGAACAACAAACGGGCGTTCCCGTTACCTACGTCTCCAATGGCGCAGGACGTTCCCAACTAATCCATCTGGTTTAACGCAAAAAAAAAATAAAAAAATTTTTTCGTTTCAAAATAATATAGAAAATTTACACGAGTAAAAGAAGAATGCATGAAAGCTAACCCTGAAAAGAAAGCAGCTCCAAAGAAAGCAGCTCCTAAAAAGGCTGCAGCTCCGGCTAAAAAGGAAACTCGCAAAAAGGAGCAGGAAGAAGATGACGATGATGATCTGGAAGAAGATGAATTGGATTTGAAAAAGAAACCTGTAAAAGGATCTTCAAAAAAATCCTCCGATGATGATGACGACGATGATGATGATGATGACGATGATTTAGAGGATGATGTAGATGACAATGACTTCGATGAGGACTTTGCAGAATTTGATATTCCTGCTTCAAAATCTATATCGATATATCCCGGAATATGTAGTGATGAAGATGAGGAGGATTTTAAAATCGATGAAGATTTGGGACTCGATTTATTTGACGATGATTTCGATGACGATGATGATTTTTAATCTGTAAATAATTGATTTGAATGCCGGTGTAAACCGGCTTTTTTTAGCTACTTTCAGTGATATGTTTCAACTGCAGTCTCCTTATCAGCCAAATGGTGATCAACCCCAGGCCATTCAACAATTGGTGCAAGGCGTTCTGTCCGATCAACAGTATCAAACCTTATTAGGTGTAACGGGTTCGGGTAAGACTTTTACAATTGCAAATGTGATTCAACAAACTGCACGCCCAACGCTGGTTTTAACGCATAACAAAACCCTCGTAGCACAGTTGTACGGAGAGTTTAAACAGTTTTTCCCGGACAACGCTGTTGAGTATTTTGTTTCCTATTACGATTATTATCAGCCCGAAGCTTATTTGCCATCTACCGGAGTATATATCGAGAAGGATTTGGCGGTAAATAGTGAATTGGAAAAATTAAGGTTAAGGACAACCGCCAATTTATTATCCGGAAGAAGAGATATCATTGTGGTGGCCTCGGTGAGTTGTATTTACGGTATTGGTAATCCGGCAGAGTACGCGAACGGAATTATTCGTATCAGCAAAGGGCAGCATTTCGGACGAAACAACTTATTACACAAATTGGTGCAGGCACTATATAACCGAAACAATATTGAATTTGACCGGGCCATGTTTCGTGTCAAAGGTGATACGGTGGATATTAATTTGCCCTATGCAGATTATGGTTATCGTATCATCTTTTTTGGAGATGAGGTGGAAGAAATACAACGCATTGAAGTATTAACCGGAAAGAAAATTGAAACAGTTCAGGATGCGGCTATTTTTCCGGCCAATATGTATCTGGCTCCACAGGATCAAATGAAAAATATTATTCATGAAATCCAGGATGAAATGATTGCGCAGGAAGCCTATTTCAAGCAAGAGCAGAAGTTCATTGAAGCCCAGCGCATCAAAGAGCGTGTGACCTATGATCTCGAAATGATTCAGGAGTTGGGATATTGCAAAGGCATCGAAAATTATTCTCGCTTTTTAGCTCGTCGACAACCCGGCGCAAGACCTTACTGCCTCATTGATTATTT
>DAIRSC010000307.1:0-2997 GCA_036804585.1 Chitinophagaceae bacterium | reverse complement strand
ATGATTACCGAAGATGGTCGATTTAGGGCCAATGACTTTCGCACCAATAATGTGAATCTTGAAAATACCAACTTTACGAAAGGTGGCCTGGGATTATCGTATAAAATTGTCTATAATAGTTTTGCAGATTTGCTGCAACCGAAACGAAAAAAACAGGAAAAACATTCGAACTCACCGACCGAATCAGAAGGCATATTGGAGGAAGAGAACAAGGGATTATAGATGTTTTCAAAGTCGACCCACGATGAGGACTGCGATTTACATCAGATAATTATCCAGACGACATTATCTTTGTCCATAACATGAATCCATCTTTATCCCGAGTAATTGCCGGTATCATTTTATTGTTTCATTTATTTATTACCGCCCATGGCTTTTATACCATGTTTAGCGACTATCAGACTTGGGAACAAATGATGATTCATCCATTTCTACAATTATTATTTACCTTAATTTGGTCAGGAATCTGGATGGGAAAAAGGGTGTTTGGATTTGCTTATTTTTTAGTTGTTTTATTCGAAATTTTAATCCGAGTATTTTTTATAAAAAGTTCATTTGGAAAGGTTTTTGGCGACATATTTTTTCCGGCTGATTTGATATTTACAGGATTAATGATTATCATGTATAAACCATTATTTGGTGAAAGATCAACTCAATAGAACGGTTCATTTATCCGAAATTCCCCGACGTATCATTTCATTGGTGCCTTCTCAAACCGAATTGCTCTATGATTTAGGACTGAACGAAGAAGTGCTTGGTATTACTAAATTTTGTGTTCATCCAAGGTCATGGCTCCAAGCAAAAAAGAGAGTAGGAGGGACCAAAAAACTAAACATTGAAATCATCCGGCAATTACAACCGGATTTGATTATCGCGAATAAAGAAGAAAATAATCAGGTAGATATAGAAGCGCTTGAAAAAGAATTTCCTGTATGGGTTTCTGATATTCAAACCATACAGGACGCTTTGGGCATGATAGGCGCCATTGGGGAAATGACTGCCAAGAAACAAATTGCCAGTCAGATGATTCTTCATATTCAATCGGCATTCAATCAACCAATTTCCAAATATCGAACGGCCGTTTATGCTATTTGGTGTAATCCATGGATGTTTGCGGGGACAGATACTTTTATCACCGAAATGATGCGTGAAGCCGGATTTAAAAATATTATTCAAGATTCACGATATCCGATACTGGATGAAGAACAAATCAAGTCATTAAATCCGGAGTACATTTTGTTATCGAGTGAGCCTTTTCCATTTGCAGAAAAACATAAAACACATTGGAAAAATATTTTGCCGAATACGGAGGTGATTTTGGTGAATGGAGAATATTTTAGTTGGTATGGAAGTCGCATGTTGAAAGCAATTGACTATTTTCGAACATTGAATGAAACGCTTTAAGATTCTGATTCTGCCCTCGGCTTTCCTGTGGTTTATAGCTGTGTGGTATTTAATACAACCCTGGTGTCAGTATAATTTAGATAGTGATTGTGTGGCGTATTTAACCCATGCCAACAGTGCAGCCAATTGAGATTTTGAGCGAAGTGTGAATGGCTTATGGAGTCCTTTAAAAGGCTGGTTTCTTATTCCATTAAATCAAAAAGGAATGAATGCGTGGCAGGCTGCGCAATGGGTGAATGCCTTCATTGGGATGGGCGTGTTGTTGATTTCTTATCTTTTATTCAAACAATGGATTATTTCTCGCAAACAGCTTGCAATTGCAACGATTACCCTGTCCTTTATTTTACCGGTTCTGTGTTTTTATCAAATGTTTGGTGACTTATTGTCTGTTTTTTTTCTTGCCTCGTATTTGTATCTTTTGGTAAGAATTAAACAATGGAAATTTTTACATACTTGTTTGGTTGCATTAATAGCTGGTTTTGCTTTTTATGCAAAAGCCTATGCTGTAGTCTGGTTTGGCTTGCATTTTTTTCTCTTTTGTATTTATCTGTATGCACAAAAAGTTTGGTCTATGCGTCAGGCCCTGGTTCATATATTTCTGGCGGCAATTGTTGTATTGGCTTTGATAATGCCTTGGTCCATTTTATTGTATCAGAAATATCAACACTTTTCACTCACCGGACATGCCGGAACACTCAACATGAGTTGGTTTATTAATAGTGGTAAAACTTTCCGGGAAGATATACAACTATTGATTCCTCCGGTTTGTGAGGGAAGTCCAAGCTTTTGGGAAGATCCTTATTTGAGTCAGGGCGATTTAAGTACACCTTTTAGCTCCGGATTACATTTTTTAAAATGGATTCGACGCATTGTATATAATATCATCTTACTGTTTGGTTGTTTAAGTGAAATTCATGTCCTCTCCTGGATGACTTTGATTTTGAGTATTCACCTCCTTTATAAGCGCAGAAAAAAATTTGACCCAAAGCTTTGGGTTATGGTCAGCGCTGCGCTATCTATTCCTCTTGGATATTTGTTGGTGGCTCTTGAAACCCGTTATATCTGGCTGGAGATTCCTATAGTCATGATTCTGGGCCTTTACCTTATAAATCATTCAATTCATTCAAGATTTAAAATCGTGTTTGTCGGACTATTTTTTATCGGATTTTTGATTTACCCATTGCGTTCGTTGGATTTTATGAAAGATAAAAATAAATCTCTATTTGAAACAGCTGCTCGATTAAGGGACCTGGGCATTCAGGGCAAATTGACTTCCAATGCCACCGATGCAGGGAGCATGTGGGTCATAGCATATCTGAGCCAAAGTTCTTTTTATACCATTGAACAATCAGATTATACTTTGACAACATTAAAAACAGAAATGACCCGATACAAGGTCAAATATTTTCTACAGGTGAATGAAAATAATCTGATTGCAAATTGCTCATCAGATACTTCCTTTCAGTTAAAAACGCGTTTGCCGGAAATAGATGTTTTTGAATACAAGGGCTTAGACTAACCATGGCCTGCTGTTTAACGTGAAAGTATTTGATATCAGTACATTCAGGGGTGAATTTCGCTTTTTTAAATGCA
>DAIRSC010000306.1:0-2999 GCA_036804585.1 Chitinophagaceae bacterium | reverse complement strand
ATCTAAATGAACGAAAATTACTCCATCATGTACTGGAATCAACTATTTTCACCTTAATCAGCAAACCCTATGTAGTTGATAATGATATCGTTAAAAATTCAAAGTAACGCAGAAATTTGAAGCCAAATGACTTAGCCAATTATTTTTGATCGTTTTGCAACGGTCTCATTTTGTTTCAATCAAGTTTCAGCATGTAATCCTCTTGTTCAAATCATTTTGTGTTTAGACCGGCTTCTTCGCTTTGACGTAAGTACGCCATTTTTCCAATACCGCTTCCATATCTGCCGGTAAATCAGAGTCAAAAAATACTTTTTTCTTGCTCACAGGATGTATAAAGCCCAGGGTTTTGGCATGCAAAGCTTGTCGCGGTAATAGCTTAAAACAGTTGTCGACAAATTGCTGATACTTACTGAATACCGTACCTTTTAAAATTCGATCGCCTCCGTAAGTAGAGTCGTTAAACAAAGTATGTCCGATATGTTTCATGTGTACCCGAATTTGATGGGTGCGGCCGGTTTCTAACCTGCACTCCACTAAGGTAACATAATGTAATCGTTCCAATACCCGGTAATGGGTTATCGCATGTTTGCCTTTTTCATCATCCGCATCATATACCGTAAATATTTTTCGCAGTCTTTCATGACGTCCGATATAGGTTTCAATACGACCTTCATCTTCTTCCACATCCCCCCACACCAAAGCCTGATAAGTGCGTTCAACGGTATGGTCTTTAAATTGCTCTGATAAACCATTGATGGCATTTTCTGATTTGCCCACCACCAGCAGCCCGGTTGTGTCTTTATCAATCCGATGTACTAGGCCGATTCGAGGGAGTTGGGTTATTTCCGCATGGTGTTGTCCTAAATAATACGAAAGGGCATTCACCACTGTTCCGGTATAGTTACCATGCCCTGGATGCACTACCATATTAAAGGGTTTGTGAATGAGCAACAAATCATCGTCTTCGTATACAATATCCAAAGGAATATTTTCAGGAACAATTTCAGTGATATCCGGTTCCCGATAAGTATATACCAAAAGATGATCACCGGGCCGTACTTTGTAATTGGCTTTGACAGGCTTTTGGTTAATACTAACCATTCCGTCATCAATCCCTTGTTGAACCTTACTGCGGGTGAGTGAGCCAATTTTGGTGAGCAGGTATTTGTCAATGCGAAGTGGTTCCTGTCCACGCTCTACAATATGATCCAGTAATAAATGTTTTTCACGAACAATTTCTTCGCTTTGTTCCTCTTCTTCCCAGCCAGGTGCTAACCACGCAGTACTCATAAGGTCCAAAGGTAATACTGAAAGCACTTCCTGCATCAATCATTTCTTTGTAATAGCCTTCGCGAATTTTTGGTGAAAAACTAAATCAATCCTTCCCGCATCAAATCATGAATATGAATCATCCCATCATAGCGACCATCATCCAAAACAATGAGTTGAGAAATATGATGATTGCGCATTCTTTCAAGGGCGTCCACTGCCAATGCAGCGCCTTCTATAGTTTTGGGTTGAGTATTCATGATATCGGCAGCTATTATGCCTTCAAGTTGAACATGATTTTCCAGCATCCGGCGGATATCCCCATCCGTAATCATTCCACAAAGTTGTTCCTGTTCATCCAATACAGCGCAAGCACCGAGTCGTTTGCCGGTCATTTCAGGGATGAGTGTACGGATATCATCATTGAGATGTACACTTGGTTTTTCGTGTTGCTTACTCAGGTCTTTCACGCGAAGATACAATCGCTTGCCCAATGCGCCTCCCGGATGATATCGGGCAAAATCGGCCGGTGTAAATCCTTTGAGTTGAAGTAAACATACTGCCATTGCATCACCCATCACCAATTGAGCAGTTGTGCTGCTGGTAGGGGCGAGATTATTCGGACAAGCCTCCGCACTTACACTGCAATTGATGAAATACTGGGCTTCCTGGGCCAGAAAAGATTTTGCGTTGCCGCAAAGTGCAATCAATATATTTCCGAAATTACGAATGAGTGGAACGAGAACTTTAATTTCCGGACTTTCACCACTTTTTGAAATTAACATGACAATATCATCTGGCTGAACCATTCCTAAATCACCATGAATGGCATCAGCAGCATGCAAAAACAACGAGGGGGTTCCGGTGCTGTTGAGGGTAGCAACAATTTTTTGCGCAATAATGGCACTTTTACCAATGCCGCTAATAATCAACCTGCCTTTGGCCGCATGGATGATTTGGATACATTGGCAAAATGAATCATCCAAAAAATCGAGCAAACCGGTAATGGCCTGAAGTTCAATTTGGAGGGTATCGAGGGCGGTTTGTCGAATCAGTTCAGAATCGTTCATATCTCTTGTTTGGTTCACAAAAGTATTTCAGAATTATCATCTCCGCTCAGCCAAATTTTCATCGAATATTTTGCGGGAGCTAAATTTGGATGAATCTTTGTGCTATTTCATTTTTTTCAAGAGGTTTTGAAACAGACTCAAAACGTAATATTAGTATGGCAAAATCTTCGTCAATCCATCCGGCACTCAATCCACAAGTAGATTTATATTTGGCACAAGGCTGCGGCCGATGTGCACACCACAATACGCCCCAATGTAAGGTGCATCATTGGCAATCTGAGCTCCAAACCCTCCGACAGATTGCGTTGGAGAGCGGATTAAAGGTAGAAATAAAATGGGGTGTGCCGGACTATACACTCGACAATAAAAATCTGATTTCGGTGAGTGCTTTTAAATCAAACGCAGTATTGAGTTTTTTTAAAGGGGCACTACTCAAAGATGTCCATCAGGTATTGGAAAAACCGGGGGAACGTTCGCAGTCGGTAAAACTCTTTCGCTTTACCGACATAGCGCAAATACAACGCATGAAAAGCATCATTGACTCATATATTGAAGAAAGCATCCAATTGGAAAAAATTGGCGCTGAGGTTGTGTTTCAAATATATCAGGTACCTATTCAGGAAGAACTTGAAGAACAATTTGCTGCCCATTCGGTTTTTC
>DAIRSC010000305.1:0-3004 GCA_036804585.1 Chitinophagaceae bacterium | reverse complement strand
TATATACCCAATCGGATTAGTGGCACGATTTCCTGTCAAGGTTTAATCAAGATTGGGAGAGAGCGGGAAAGGAACAAAGGCCTGCCTGGTGTTATTATAACAATGAACCTTCCAACGAAAGCCGATATGGCAAGTTATACAATTGGTATGCGGTGAATGATGCACGCGGATTAGCTCCCGAAGGTTGGCACATTCCCAGCGATTTGGAATGGAAACAGCTGACCGATTATATAGGAGGAAATGTCATGGCAGGAAAAAAACTGAAAAGTACAAAAGGCTGGGCACTTGGTGGAAACGGAACCAATGAAAGCGGTTTTGGAGGATTGCCCGGTGGGTATCGGTATGACTATGGGTTTTTTAATTTTGTAGAATTATTTGCAGTTTGGTGGGCTTCTCCTACTGAATCTATCAGCTTCGCCTGGCTATATTATCAGCCGCATAATTTTGGAAATGCCTTTCGCTATTTTCCCAACAAGGCTTTTGGGTTCTCGGTGCGTTGTGTGAAAAACTAACCTTACTACATAAAGCCCATTTCATTCAAAGGTGGGTAGTACGCCGCTGATACCATAAATGGTTAGAATCAAGTATTCGTCTATAGAATGTAAGAGCATCGCGGGGCGTCGGTTCAATTACAGGATACGAATAATAAGAATAGTAGACACTGTAATTATTGAAATACGACAATTAACTACGTCGTGCGAGAGCTTTCCTATCACACACTAAGAGGGGGTATAAAGTGTGCACCAACAAAGCAACGCCGAATAGATTGAATATCTGCTGGGGTAGTGTTTGTTTTGAGTGCCCAGAGCTGCTTTTAAAAGCCCCCTGATCTATCTTCTCAGTAGTTGAAAAGCTATATTGCGCCCGTGTCCTTGCATAATGGCAAGGTTTATCCATGACAAGGCAAATTTTTCGAGGAGCTCAACTTTGTCAGCCCTGCCGAAATCTATACAGGAACCAAAACCCGCATCCAAAGCCAACTGCAAGGCAACAGCCTTTGCTTTTTCGCTGTCACCAGCCATGAACATATCAATTTGCAGATCATTATATACCGGGTTTACTATGTTTTCATATCCGGTAGTGTTGAAACACTTTACAATTTCTGCATTGGTCTTGTCTGCTAAAAATTCATAGACCGTTTTGTATGGTTCTGGAGTCTGGCGAACTGAATTCGTAGCATCAATGATTACTTTTCCAGAAACATGTTGAAGATGCGGTATGATATCAAAAATGGCAGCAGAAGGCGTGGCGATGAGAATCGTTTCTGATTTTCCGACAGCCTCTCGAATGGTTGACACCGAAGTGTTGGAATTTTTTAAAAGATCTCTTCCCTTGAATTGCGATACATTGTTTACACCCAGATGTATGGAGTGGCCCTTCAAGGCCCATTTTGTAGCAAGTGCCCCGCCTACATTGCCCGTACCGATTATTGCTATATCCATAGAAGTAATTTTTTATTTGTGAAATTTATCAGGAATAAAATACCAAATGGGAATCCCTATAAAAATAAGGTATGACAGATAAACAGACACGAATGCCAGCGGGATAGAAAGCGCGTACAGGCACATTGAAATCACATTACTTGCTTGAATTATTTTATTGAACGGCATTAGCTTGAGTCCAACCTCTACGTGCCTGCGCAATAAGAAGAATGCAAAGGAATTTAAGAACATGATTAGCCCATAGAATATAACAGCCTGAATATTTAAAAAGTGCTCGGCAAGAAATGCCGTAGGAAGAGGAATTAGCGACATCACAAACAAGAGAAATGCATTGTACCATACCAATGATGAAGTAGAATGCGGCAGCTTATCAAAAAGTGAGTGGTGATTGATCCAAAGGATGGCCACTACTATAAAACTCAAAAGGTAGGATAAGATTTTTGGCAAAAGCGAGAAAAGAGCACTCCTTATCTCATCTTGGCTCGCGCTTTCAACCAATGAAGGAATTTTTAGTTCGAGAACCATGATTGTAATAATAATGGCTATAACACCATCACTAAACGCCTCTATTCTGTTTTTACTCAAGTTAATATTCATATCGTATAAAAGCACCTATATTGCTTGTGGAGGTAAAATTTATTCTTCCAATTTCTGAAAAGTCTGATGCAAGTCCAAACTGGAGTTCGCTGATTTTCAAACCCAGACGAATTCTTTGTGTGAAAGAGAAACTTTTCTGGTTGTTCGACGGAATGGCGGTTACGAGTTCAAGTTGGCTGAATAGATTTATTTTATCTGATATTTTCGGCGTATACCTTCCCAGAAAAAACAAATCTAATGTGGGTTGACGTTTTGTTTCGCTAACCAGCCATGCAAACAGGGTCATTTCTTTTCGAATTTTCGCAAACTGGAATCCGGCTTTAGTATGGAATCCGGAACCTAGTATTTGTCCGACAATTACCGGTGCAAATCCAAGCAATTTCTCATGGTTATATGAAATTGCTTCTGTGAATCCAAATTGCGGAAGGTTGGTAGATGACGTCATTTTGTAGTCAACTGAAGCTCTGTTTCGATTGAAAAACAAAAATTTAGAATTGGATTTGCTTTTGTTTTTGAAATACTTGAAGAACATGATATCAAGAACGGCTTTGTTGTCCCCGGCAAGAATCTCTACCGGTATTTGTGCAAAAGCCATGCTTCTTAAGAGAAGCATGGCCGCCAACAATCTAATATATTTTTTACTTGTACCCATTATTTATTCAATGATTTGACCAACAGTTCTGCCGCAGCTGCTCCGGAGTTTTGTTGCTGACCAGTAATGAGATCTCCGTCTTGTATAGCATAGGAACTGAAGGCTCCTGCTACTTTAAAGGTTGTTCCAGCGATTTTTCTGGCTTCATCTTCAATTCTGTATGGCTGAATTTTCATACCGACAGCTTTATCGGCAAAGTCCTCTTCGGCATTTGCAAATCCAGTCCAGGTTTTGCCTTTTACCAGCAGTTCGCCATTTGATTTCCTGGCTTCCAACATCAGCGTATCAGAATGACAAACAGCAACGCTGGGTT
>DAIRSC010000304.1:0-3021 GCA_036804585.1 Chitinophagaceae bacterium | reverse complement strand
AATAAATCATCTTGTAATGCTTCCGTAAAAGCAATTAGCAAATCTGGGGCAGAAGCATTACTGTCCGTTAAAGAAACCGAACAAATGATACGATCCAGTTGTTTATTCCGAAAGAGCACACTACTGATGTCCTGCCCTTTTTTTTCCTGCGGCATCATAGCCTGCAAGTCACTTTCAAATCGCAAGCGAGAGGCGAAAAAAACAAACAAGCCTATGAGTAATAAAAAAATGACTTTGACTAACCAGCGGCGATTTTTTAGATAGCGGTATGTATTTACAAAAAGAAATTTCATGCAGGAAGCCCACAAAAGTAGGGCTTTTGCACCCTTATTTCAAAGCTTGTTGGAAGGCTTTCAAGCATCGATTTCTGGCGAGTGTATGGTCAACGATAGGTTGAACATAATTCAGACTATCAAATTCAGGAACCCATTGTCGGATATATTTACCCTGTGGGTCAAATTTTTGGGTTTGTAAGGCCGGATTAAAGATTCGAAAATAGGGAGCAGCATCCACTCCGGAGCCAGCAGCCCATTGCCAACCTCCATTGTTAGAGGCGAGTTCGAAATCGTTCAGGTGCTCTGCAAAAAAGGCTTCGCCCCAGCGCCAGTCAATCAAAAGGTGCTTGGTCAAAAAGGATGCCACAATCATTCGAACCCGGTTATGCATCCAGCCGGTATTCAATAATTCACGCATGCCGGCATCGACAATCGGGTAGCCCGTTTTGCCCTGACACCATGCTTCAAATTCTTTCGGGTCATTTCGCCATTGTATGCGGTCGTAAGCGGGTTTAAAACTTTGATGAACAACCTGCGGAAAATGCCAAAGAATACTTTGATAAAATTCTCTCCAGATTAATTCGTTTAAAAATTTGTCGGGAAATGGAAGGGCCTGTTTTACCAATTGACGGATGCTGATGGTTCCAAATCTCAAGTGTATACTAATTCTGGAGGTCCCGTTTAATGATGGGATATCCCGTGTTTCCTGATATCCCGTGATGAGTTGATCAGATATTTTGGGTTCGGGAAATTCTATATCGCAAGATTCAAACCCTAAATCAGCCAACTGCGGAAGAGGATATGCACCCATGCCCGGGGCAAGGTTTTTAAAAAATGCATGGCATTCAAAAGGCTCGGTGAGGGATGGTTTGAAATGTTCTTTCCATTTTTTACTATACGGCGTAAACACGGTATAGGGTGTGCTGTCCGGTTTGAGGACTTCCGATTTCTCAAATATCACCTGATCTTTGAATGAGTAAAAATGGCATGACCTGTTTTCCAACATTTCTGCTATTTCCTGATCCCTTTTTAGCGCATAGGGCTCATAGTCATGGTTGGTATAGACTGCTGAAATCTGATGTTTTTCGAGGAGCATATTAAAAACCTCATCCGGTTTGGCATGAAAAACCCATAAATCTGAACCCATTGAACGAAGTTCCCCGGCAATTTTATTCAATTGCTGATGGATAAATTGAACCCGCCTGTCTTTACGCGGGAGTTCGGATAAAATGACCGGGTCGAAAATAAAAATGACTCTCGTTGGTATTCCTGATTGGAGTGAATAGGATAGGGCAGCCTGATCAAAAAGCCTTAAATCGCGGCGCATCCAACAAATTTGTAACGGCATTTTGCAATGTTACAAATCGCTCTGCATTTAGTCGGATTCATTTTATAATAGGCCATAGGAAGGGCTTTTGATGGATTGCAGGAAAGTCGGATTTTCGTTCATATATAAATTGATTTAATGTTTGACTTCGAATCTCAGTGCAATCGTGGTAATTAGGGATATTTTGATTACTTTTGCGCCCTCAATTTTTGCTCATGAAATTATCTCAGTACGTTTATGATTTGCCACAAAACCTCATTGCTCAATTCCCGGCTAAAAACCGAGATGAAAGCAAGTTGATGGTGGTTCATAAAGACACGGGGAAAATAGAACACAAACTTTTTAAGGATGTTCTGGATTATTTTGATGATAAGGATGTGATGGTAGCCAACAATACCAAAGTATTTAATGCACGCCTTTATGGCCGTAAGGAAAAAACCGGGGCTAAAATCGAAGTTTTTTTGTTGCGTGAATTGAATAAACAAAATCGACTTTGGGATGTTATTGTTGAGCCTGCCCGTAAAATTCGTGTTGGCAATAAATTATATTTTGGTGCAGATAATTCTCTGGTCGCCGAAGTAGTTGACAATACCACTTCCCGCGGACGTACCATCCGTTTCCTATTTGATGGTACCAATGAAGAACTAAAACATATTTTGGATCAAATGGGTGAAACCCCATTACCACGTTATATCAAACGCAAACCCGATGATACCGACAAAGAAAGGTATCAAACGGTGTATGCCAAACACGAAGGTGCAGTAGCTGCTCCAACCGCCGGTTTGCATTTTAGCCGTGAGTTGATCAAGCGACTTGAAATCAAAGGTATTCGTTTTGCAGAAGTTACTTTACATACCGGTCTCGGAACTTTTCGACCGATTGAAGTTGAAGATCTGACTAAACATAAAATGGATGCAGAATATTACAACATAGACGATTATGCTTGTAAGGTCATTAACAAGGCCAAAGAAGAAGGACGCCGAATTTGTTCAATCGGTACTACAACTGTTCGTGCCCTTGAATCTTCTATTACCACAACCGGCATGTTGAAACCATCAGAAGGTTGGACCAATATTTTTATTTATCCTCCTTATGATTTTGCACTAGCAGATTCCCTGATTACAAATTTTCATTTACCTAAAACCAGTTTGTTGATTATGTCTGCAGCTTTTATGGGTTATGAACTTACGATGGAGGCATATAAGCAAGCTATTAAAAATAAATATCGTTTCTTTAGTTATGGAGATGCGCTCTTGATTATCTAATCGAATGAAAGATATACAAACTAAAAATGCCGGCTTTAAAGACCGGCATTTTTTTTTCATGAGTTGATTTGATTAGTGGAGGATGATTTTTTCGATGATATCGTATGTCTAAATGCGAATATGAAAAAATTAAGTGCTTCTAGGAAGATTAATT
>DAIRSC010000303.1:0-3031 GCA_036804585.1 Chitinophagaceae bacterium | reverse complement strand
GAACAAGCTGGTGGTTCACTTAGTTTTTTTGCTGAAGGTCATTTGGATGGGAAGGTGTGAGGTTTTTCGCCTAATCAAATTAATAATTCATCTAATGCTTTATTTGTAATTGTATTTGCACCCTTGGTTGGGATTATTTGGTTGTGGCTTAATAGAAGAAAGCTAGAACCAAATAGTATAATCAAATTTGGAATTGGATTTTTGTTTTTAGGTTTATGTTTCTTCATTTTTGGGTGGCTAAAAGCAACAGGTGATGCCAATGGAATTGCATCGCTTAATATGTTTACATTTGGATATTTTGTTGTGACCCTAGGGGAAATTTGTTTGTCGCCAATTGGTTTATCTTTAATGACAAAATTAGCCACGCCTAAACTTCAAGGATTTATGATGGGAATGTGGTTTCTTGCCAGTGCTTATGGACAGTATGTAGCAGGACTTTTCGGAGCTGCAATTTCACCGGCAGAAACTGCAAGTGCCACTGAAAAATTGAACACTTATTGTGCGGGATATAATCAATTTGCATGGTATGCCATCTATTCAGGAATATCTATTGTTTTAATTTCACCTTTACTCAAAAAGTTAATGGGAGAAGTGAAGTAGTTTCTTCATTTTATTTAAATTTGTTTATTACTTTGAAAAGAATCCTGACCATATTATTTTTAGTTGCTTATCTGATGAGCTCCACGGAATTTTATCAGTTCTTTAAAATTCCTGAATTGGTTCATCATTATTTTGCACACAAGGCATTGGATGAAGAGATGACTCTGTTGGCATTTTTGGAATTGCATTATGCACATGGTAATGAACAAGAAGGGGATTACTCCGAGGATATGAAGTTGCCTTTTAAATCAACTGTCCAGGATTATCAGACTATTCAATCTATGGAACCTCTTCAGTACTATTGGACCTCTTCCTTCTTTCAAGCTGAAGTAAATATCGAAATTTCAACGATTTACAGGGATGAATTTTTAAAACCCATTTATCTTTCCTCCATTTGGCAACCGCCCAAATCTGAAGTTTAGTTGTTCGCTTTATCAACTGAAATTTACGTTCGTGTCATGCAGATCATGACCAACCCCGTAGGAGAATTAATTTCTTTTTCGAAGGATACAATGTTGAACGAAAGTATAGATATTGAAATTTCGTATTGCCAACAACTCAATCCCCGCTGATTTAATCAAATTTTTAAGTTGGAAAGATTTTCATTTCTATACTTGGATATCTATCAGAATTCTACCTTTTTCCCAATAAGGCTTCTTCTTATTGATCTTTTTTTTAATTCCCCGAATCGATTCATTGAATTGATCTCAAAAAATAAATCGAACATATGATTCAGAAAATCATTGATTTTTCAATACATCAAAAACTCATTATCGCCTTAGGGGTAGTCGTC
This sequence comes from Chitinophagaceae bacterium, assembly GCA_036804585.1. Classification (GTDB taxonomy): domain Bacteria; phylum Bacteroidota; class Bacteroidia; order Chitinophagales; family Chitinophagaceae; genus OLB11. Next base: position 1,638 of record DAIRSC010000303.1, on the reverse strand, counting down.
CTAATCGGTTGGGGCATTTATGAGCTTAAACATTTGCCAATAGATGCAGTGCCGGATATAACAGACAATCAAGTTCAGGTTATCACAGTGGCGCCCTCATATGGTGCCCTCGATATTGAACGCTTGATTACCTTTCCAATCGAACAGGCCAATAGTAATATTTCCGGAATTCGTGAAATGCGCAGTTTTTCGCGTTTCGGACTGTCATTGGTCACCATTGTGTTTGAAGATGATATTGATGTTTATTGGGCCCGACAACAAGTTGCAGAACGATTGGTGCAAGTTCAGCAAATTATTCCCCGGGAAATGGGTATCCCGGAACTCGGTCCGATTACAACTGGTTTAGGTGAAATCTATCAATATGTTGTAAAACCCAAGAAGGGTTATGAATCCAAATATGATGCCACCAAACTCCGTACAATTCAGGATTGGATCATTCGCAGACAGTTACTGGGCGTTCAGGGGGTTGCGGAGGTGAGTAGTTTTGGCGGGAATCTTAAACAATGGAGTATAGAAGTGAACCCGGGTGCACTGCATGCTGCCGGCTTAACGATTCAGGATGTATTTGAAGCCCTTGAAAAAAACAATCAGAATACAGGAGGGGCTTACATTGAAAAAGGGCCAACGGTCTTATATATACGTTCAGAAGGTTTGATTGGTAATCAGCAAGATTTGTTGTGGATTCCGGTAAAAAAATCGGATCACGGCCCCGCCATTTTATTACGCGATATAGCAAAAATTACCGAAGGACATGCCACCCGCTTTGGGGCAATGTGTTATAATGACGAAGGCGAAGTAGCGGGCGCTGTGGTTATGATGTTAAAGGGTGCCAATAGCAATCAGGTGATACAGAATATCAAAGAAAGAATTCAGCAAATTAAAAAAAGCCTGCCTCCTGGTGTTGAAATTGAGGCATACTTGGATCGTACAAAAATGGTCAAGAATGCGATTCAAACGGTTGGCATCAATCTGATTGAAGGAGCCCTGATTGTGCTCATTATACTAATTGTTTTTCTTGGAAATTGGCGGGCCGGTTTATTGGTGGCATCCGTCATTCCTTTGTCCATGTTATTTGCAGTCACTCTCATGAACCGTTTTGGTGTGAGTGGAAATCTGATGAGCCTGGGAGCACTGGATTTTGGTTTAATCGTTGATGGAGCCCTCATCATTGTGGAGTCTGTATTGCATCGTTTACAATCTAAATCAATGGCTATGCATGCCTCTTCATCAAAGGAGATGCAGAATGAAGTAAAATCTACGGCAGGTAAAATGATGTCCAGTGCCATTTTTGGTCAATGTATCATTTTGGTGGTTTATTTACCCATATTTAGTTTGGAAGGCATTGAAGGAAAAATGTTTAAACCCATGGCTCAAACAGTCGCATTTGCGTTAATTGGGGCGTTTGTACTATCATTAACCTATATTCCTATGATGAGTGCTTTGCTTATAAAAAGTAGTCATAAAATTCAATGTGGAATCTCTGATCGTTTTATGTTTCTTTTTTAACTATTGTATGAAAAAGCATTTCTTCGAATGTTACAATATCCTCGTCTGGTTTTAAATTCGGTACTTGTTTTGTTTGTGCTTGCCATTTTTGTGTTGATGCAATTAGGGGGTGAATTTATCCCTGCTTTGGAT
>DAIRSC010000302.1:0-3032 GCA_036804585.1 Chitinophagaceae bacterium | reverse complement strand
AACCAATGCGTTGGAACTGATTGCACGATTTTTTTATGATGGAGATCAGCGTGGTAGTCAGGAGTTATTCGAACAGCTGGAAAAGGACCATTTACAATATGCAAGGGAACTCTTAGAATCAGAAGATATTGAATTAGAAGAACAACTGAAATCATTTTTTACGGAAATGGATTGGGTATTGAATGAAAAACCCAACAAATCGTTCGACTACCACTACGATCAGATTGTTTGTATGGGCGAATTATTATCGACCGCCATCATGGCTGCCTATTTACGCAAGCAGGGCATGAAGGTTCAATGGTTGGACATTCGTGACTCAATTAAAACTGACGACACATACCGGGATGCCAATATCGACTTGGAATGGACCAGCACTTTGGTTAAAAATCATTTTCAACCCGCGTCCGGATCCATTATTTTAACCCAGGGATTTATTGGTTCTACCGATGAAAATAATAGTGTGACCCTGGGCCGTGAAGGGAGTGATTACACGGCCGCTGTTTTGGCAAATCTGTTGGACGCACATGCGTTGACCATTTGGAAGGATGTGCCCAGTTTATTAAATGCCGACCCTAAAATTTTTCCGAACACCTTACCCATCGAGGAAATCAGTTTTCATGAAGTGATTGAGATGTCATATTACGGTGCTCAGATTATTCATCCGAAAACCATCAAACCACTGCATAATAAAAATATTCCGCTGTACGTGAGATGCTTTCTGGACCCTGAGAAAAAAGGCACTAAAATCCATCAACCCAAACACCCCATTCAATATCCTCCGCTGATGGTGCTTAAAACCAAACAAATTTTATTACAAGTTACGACCCGTGATTTTTCCTTCATTACAGAAGATAACCTGAGCCGGATTTATGAATTGTTTCATCGATGCAAAATAAAAATCAACCTCATTCAAAATGCTGCCATCAGCTTTGTAGCTTGTATCGACAATCAGGAGGAAAAACTCGAAAAATTGTTGCTGGCGTTGCAGGAAGAATATGAAGTTCGCCGCAATGAGGATCTCTTTTTATTTACAGTGCGGCATTACACCCAGCATGTATTGCGCGAGGAGCTCAAAAACCGAACCGTTCTGCTGACTCAAAAAACACGTAGCACCATTCAAATGGTCGTTCGATAGGACGGTTAACTTTGGAGATAAGCCATATGTCTTGATGGAAAAAATCTCTATCTTTGGGAATATCCATTTAATCCTTCAACATATGCATAAATCCTATGTGACACTTTTTTTCATCATGGTCAGTTTTTGCCATGTTCAGGCACAATTTCAAGGTCCTGTATATGAATCTTTTCAAAATGCCACGCTTACCGAGGGATCATATACTATGAGCGCTCCTTGGTGTGGAGGAATAAATGCGACGCAACTGAGTTTGGCAGACCTTAATCAGGATGGTAAAAATGATTTGGTTTTGTACGATCACCTCAATCTTTTAGTAAGTACATTCATTAATACCGGCTCTGCGGGCAATCCCCGATATACATATGCCCCAAAATATGAAGCCAATTTTCCGGATATATGGTATTACCTCATCCTCAAAGATTATAATTGCGATGGTATTCCCGACCTTTTTCACAAGGGTATTTTCGGGGTATCGGTTTACAAAGGTTATTACCAGAACAACGAATTAAAATTCACATTTTACCGCGATTTATTTTTCCCGGGGCAAAATGGTCCTGTGAATGTGTATGTTCAACCGGGTGATATTCCGGCAATAGTGGATATTGATAAAGACGGCGATCTGGATATTTTATCCTTTGAAGTATTGGGTGCTCAATTGCCCTATTACCGAAATATGCGCGTTGAAGAAGGCCTGCCTTGCGACAGCATGCGTATGGTCCTCTCCACCAATTGCTGGGGGCAGTTTTATCAAACGATTTATCAGGGCGTTATTTTAAACAGCCTTTGCAAGGGCAATGAAGGCGGATCGAATAAAAAACAACGTCATACCGGAAATTGTATCGAGTTTCTTGATATCGAAGGTGATGGTGATTTTGATTTTATCGGTGGAAATGTTACATTCAACACGGCTCAATTACTTTTTAATAATGGTTCCGGAATCGTCACCGCACAGGATACCATGTATAATATGAACGGACATGTACTCAACCTCCCGGTGTGGCCTGTGCCCAATCATGTGGATTTTGATCAGGACGGTGATAAGGATTTACTTTTTAGCGTGCACACCGAAGGAATTAGTTCAGCCAACTATGAAACCATTACTTTATACAAAAATTTGGGATCGGATGCTAATCCGAATTTTGTTTATCAGCACGATACCCTACTGATGAATGATATGATTGACCGCGGTTCGTATAGCTATCCGAGCTTTTTTGACTTTAATAAAGATGGTAAACTCGATTTATTTGTAGGGAGTGAAGGTATCCTGGATAATAGCACCGGACAAACAAACGCGCGTCTTTCCTATTATAAAAACACCTCAAGCGCAGGGAATATCTCTTTTGAATTGGTGACCCACGATTTTTTGGGTATGGGTATCTTTAACTTCCCGGGTATTTTTCCAACATTTGGAGACGTAACAGGCGACAATATTGCAGATTTGATTTTTGGAACGACCAAAGGAACCATTGGTGTTTATAAAAATTATGCTGCCAACAATAGCGTAACGCCAAATTTTCTGTTTATGATAGATAGTTTACCGGGTGTATTTGTGAGCAAACACAGTACTCCGGCAGTTTATGATGTGGATCAGGATGGGAAAACAGATTTACTGGTGGGAGAAAGATCGGGCAGAATTGCGTTATTTCGGGATACAAGTTCAACTTCTACCAAAAAATTAGCTTTGACGACCATTAATTATGGAAATATCAAATCAGGAAGTGCCTCAGAACTATTTGGATTTTCGGCACCCACAATCGCCAAAATGGATAACCTTGAAAAAGAATATTTAGTGGTAGGAAATATAGATGGAACCATCGAACGTTATGATAGTTTTACAAATAACTGGGGAACCATTCCACGCGTCGATTCCAATTACTCATTCATCAAAGTTCCGAAC